>CAIUKP010000247.1 GCA_903899675.1 uncultured Bacteroidota bacterium
AGAACGCATTTGTAAAATTTGATTGGAACATCAACAAAAAGAACCTATTTACATTAAAGTACAATTATCTACACTTTATAGATCCTAATAAAATAAAAGGAAGTGGGCTGCTTAGTACCCAATATACTGGGATTGAGGTAGATCATTCTTTAATGGCAAGTTTGCGTACGGAGGTAAATACAAGAACAACCAATGAATTGAAAATACAATTCAGTACCTATAGAAAATTTTTAACCTTTTTAGGGAATCGTGTTCCTGAAGGCTTTGTAAATGTTACTTCAACTTTTGCCGATGGCAGCAAGGGCACAAAAACGGTTGCTTTTGGCAACCAGAACTGGGTTCCTGAAACAGATGCCTCAAACGTTTTACAAATTGTTGATTATTTACGGGTAAGAAAGGGAAATATTAACTATGTATTTGGAACAGATAACAATATTAATTTAATTAAGGATCAGCTTACGCATGATCAACAGGGTCAATTTTATTATAATTCTATAACTGATATGACCAATAATAACCCATATCGTTTTAATAGAAAGATTCCTTTAAACGGAACGAATCCTCCTGTTAGGGTTCCTTTAATAGAATTGGGTTTGTTTGCTCAAATGGAAACGAACTTACGTCCTAACTTGAATTTAACCGCCGGCATTCGCTGGGATGGACAAATCATTGGGAGTGCTCCTACATACAATGAATTATTATATCAAGATCTTGGTTTAAATACCCATGTTGTTCCATTTGATGCAAAGAATATTCAGCCTAGATTTAATTTAACGTGGGATGTACATAGCAATGGAATGGATATTGTAAAATTCGGCGCCGGTTTATTTGCTTCTGAATTAACTACCCAACCCATCACATTCGCTCATATTGATAATGGGGTTGATTTTCGGCAAATTGATATCAGAACCAATGTTCCCATTCCAGATTGGAAAGCATACCAGAACAATTTCGATTTAGTTCCGGGTGTTGCTTATTACAATTCACTAACTACCAAGCAACCGGCTACGGTTTTATTAATGGATAAGAATCTTAAAACACCTCTTACTTTCAAAACCAGTTTAAGTTATTACCATTATTTTAATAGTACTCTTCGTGTTGGTGCTAATCTATATTTTAATACCACTTGGAACAACTTTTATTTGTATGACCTTAATTTGAGAAAATATCCCAGCTTTATTACCAATGAAGGAAGATATGTTTACGTACCTGTAGGTTCATTAACGGCTACCGGTACCAATAGCCAACCGAATTTAATTAACTCTAGAATTTCAACTAATTTTAATCAAGTTCGATATTTTACCAATACAAGTTGGGCGAGTAAATACTTGGCTACCATGCTTGAAGTTGCTCAACAGATAGGTAAAGACGGTTCTTTAAGTGTTTCCTATGCATATGGAAAGGCTACCGGAACACCTCCTTATGATAACGGAGACCCAAGAAATGCCAATTTTAGCGTTGGAACATCTTATTGGGATTATGCATCCTACGGAAAAAATTGGATGAGCGATGGTGATCAGCGCCATAATATTGTGGCACTTTTTTCTAGTCCAACTATCCATGGGTTTAATATCACCTCTTCTTTCCAGGCCTACCAAAATGCGCATTATACAGTGAACGTAAATAAGGATGTTATTGGGGAAGGTAATGATGGTCAAGATCTAGCGTATATTTTTGATCCAAATGATTCCAAAACACCCTCAGGAATTGCGACCGATATGAATAAATTATTGGCACAAACCAGTCCAGAGTTCAAGAAATTCCTTGAGTCTAATTTTGGAAAATTTGCGCCATACAATGGAGGCTTGATGCCTTGGAGAACACAGTGGAATATGAGCCTCTCTTATAATTTGAAGGTTAAGAAAACCAATAATCTCACTTTTAGAGCAGACATATTTAATGTGTTGAACCTCTTAAATCCTGAGTGGGGCTATTACAGTCAAATTGGAAACACTTCTCTTTATAGTTTGTCTGGTTTTGATGCTACTACCAATTCATTTAATTATGCTGTAAATACAAATGCCGGTACCAAAAATAAAACTGCGAATTATTATTCCGTTCAATTTGGTATAAGATATAGTTTCTAGTTGAGTAGCTGACTTATTTCGATTTCCTGCCAGCACCTCTGGCAGGAAATCTTTATTTATAGAAGACCTATTTTTACTATCTAAAAAGCCTACGATGAAATTTTACATACTTTTATTCCTTTCCTTAAGTTATATAGCAGTTCATGCTCAGTGGGGTAATTATTCTACAAGTAATGCACACTCGCATAACGATTATGAACAATTCACTCCATTTTTTTCTGCCTATCAAGAAGGATTTGGCTCAATGGAAGCCGATATATTTTTGCAAAATGATTCTTTATTGGTTTCACATGACCGTAAGGGGTTATTGTTAAAAAGAACACTAGAAAATTTGTATTTATTACCTTTAGATAGCTGTATAAAAAGGAATGGAGGGTATGTATACGCTGATCGGCAAAAAAAATTGCAATTATTAATTGATATAAAAACGGAGGCTGTTTCTACACTTGCTAAGCTAATCGCAGTTTTAGGTAAGTATCCTAGGTTAACTGGATCAAAAACACTTTCCATTGTTATTTCTGGAAACAGGCCCCCTGCTAACTCCTTTATATCCTATCCGAATTTTATTCAGTTTGATGGCGAGCTATCAGTATCTTATAGCGACACTTCTCTGAAAAAAATATCCATGCTCAGTGATTTTGTTGGTAAGTATGTGAAATCAAAAGAAATAAGTTCGGAAGAGTTTCAGCAACTGCAATTGGTAATTGATCGGGCACATAAACTTCAAAAAAAAGTGAGACTTTGGGGCACTCCCGATAACCCGGATACTTGGCGAAAATTAATTGAATTGCAGGTTGATTATATTAACACCGATTATATCAATGCACTTGCTAATTTTTTGAATGAGGGACAAATTGCTGAAAAGGGTAAACTGCTGCCAAATTGGAAAAAGGGGTATTTAGATATTCATCATATTAACACGGGAAGGGGTAATGCCGCCTATTTTATTTTGCCTGATAGCACTAATATGATAGTTGATGCTGGGGAATCTGACACATCAGATGAGCGAACCCTTTCACCCCGAAATACGCCTATTCATCCGAGTACTGATAAATTACCATTTGAATGGATTGCCTATTATATTAAAAAAGTTACACCCTTTCAGGTTACCCACTTAGATTATGCAGTAATATCACATTTTCATGAAGATCATTTTGGAGGATGGTATGCAAATGCTCCGAAATCAAAGAATGGCAATTATGTTCTTTCTGGTATAACAGGGGTAAATGAACTGATTCCGTACAAAAATTTATTAGATCGGGGATATCCTAATTATAATTTTCCTGTTCCCTTCGAAAAAATGCTTGGCAAATTAAATGGGCGGGAAAGCAAATATTACAAAACGATGAATAATTATTTTTCATTCATCAAAGCCCAACAAAAGCTGGGAATGACTACTGAACATTTTAAGGCAGGTGTTACTAATCAGATTACTTTACAACATACTAAAATCCAATACCCTGAATTTTATGTGCAGCAGGTTAAATCAAATGGAGAAATATGGACCGGGAAAGATTCTTCTGTTTTTCAATATTTTCCTCCAATTGATACCAACAATGTTAAAACCTGGCCGGATGAAAATAGTTTAAGTTTGGTGCTTACTGTAAATTATGGGCCCTTTAGATATTATACAGGCGGAGATTGTGCAGGAAATGTTTTTTATGGCGACGCGAGTTGGCGAGATGTGGAAACGCCAGTGGCCAAAGTGGTTGGAGAAGTAGATGTTGCAACTATGGATCACCATGGAAATAGGGATGCTGTTAATGAGTTTCAAATAAAAACTTTTAAACCAACAGCCTGGGTAGAACAGGTTTGGTCGGCCGATCATCCGGGACATGAAGTGTTGATTCGCCTTACATCCCCCTACTTAAATACTACTCCAAAAGATTTGTTTGCCACAAATATGCTTGACGCAAATAAATATGTAATTGGCCCGCTGATTGATAAATCTTACAAAAGTCTACAAGGTCATATTCTTGTGCGAGTTTTGCCAGGCGGTAGTGAATATTACATAATAATTTTAGATGATAGTAATGAAGATATGCTAGTAAAGCGGGTATTTGGCCCCTATCGTTCAAAACTAAAGTAGATTAAATAGCTTTCCTGCCAGATATGACATAGCTTTTTATACGTTGATTGTTGGGTTGTTCAATTTCGGCAAGCGCTTGCATAAAAAGAATTATTACTTGATGTTTTTACCTAATTGTTAGCTCGATTTTGTGAGAGAATTGCATTTCAGTACTTTCACAGGGCGATAGTTCACTTTTTGTGAACCATGGCTCTATTTACAAAGGATAGGGATGCGCGCTAATGTAAAAATGGTAAATATGCATAATCATAATTAAACAAAATATCATGTTAGGCATACCCTATAAAGTGATTAAGACTATCACACAATACAAACAATATTGCAGACTGCTGGAGGCTTTGGTAGTTAGTGGAACAAAAACAAGGGTCGTTCAGGATGAAATTGAGTTGCTTAGCCTATTGATTGAAAAATATGATGCCGACCATAATTCTTTTTCAGAGACCGACCCTATTGAGCTATTGAAATCGCTGATGAACGAACATGCTATGAAGGCAGTTGATTTAGCAAATCTTTTAGGGGTAAGTGAGGGTCTGGTATCTGATATGCTAAATTATAAAAAGGGCCTTTCTAAAGAAACAATTCGATTACTGGCCAGCAGGTTTAAGTTGCGGCAGGAGGCCTTTAACAGACCCTACGCCCTGCGCCTGCCCGCTAAGAAAAATGCAGGGGCATTGAAACCACGAAAGGAACTACAAAAAAAGTATGCAAGTATCTAATCTAAACTATATGAAATTTTTCCTCCCCGTATTTTGCCTTATTATCCTATCTCCCTCTTTCTTACAAGCCCAGGATGCAGAACCTCAAATTAAACAAGTAATTACTTCTTTCTTCGATGGTATGCGCAATGCAGATTCTGCTGCAGTGGCGGCTGTGTTTAGCTCGGCTTCCATTATGCAGACCATCGCCACGGACAAATCCGGTAAAACGATTGTTCGTTCGGAAGCAGTAAGCGACTTCACGTCTTTTGTGGGTAAACAAACCAAAGGCGCTGCTGATGAGCAGATTGTTTTTGAAACCATTAAAGTAGATGGCCCAATGGCTTTTGTGTGGACGCCCTATCGTTTTATTTACAACGGCAAGTATAGCCATAGTGGCGTAAATGTTTTCTGCCTGGTAAAATTCGGAGACCAATGGAAAATTCAGTACCTGATTGATACGAGGAGAAAATAAAAACCCTTTTCTTGTAATCTGAAGTAGCAGATTTCCCTAGTCTAAACCATTTTCACTTACAAGCACTGCCTCTTCTCAGTCTAGGGTGGAAGGATAACTTCAGAATTAAAAATTCGTGAACAGTGAAACTAGTATCCATCTAAAATCTCCTTAAAGAAGTTGATAAAAATTTGTACTTTAAAGTATGAAGTCATTTTTATTATATGGCCCTAAAGAGGTAAGACTGGCAGAAAAGCCTATGCCCACCTGTGGCCCCAAACAGGTGATTGTTCAGCCAAAGTATACGGGCATTTGCGGATCGGATATACATTATTTCAGAGACGGCTACTGTGGTAGCTTCAAGCCCAAATATCCTTTTGCGCTGGGGCACGAGTTCTCCGGGGTTATTCATAGTGTAGGCGAACAGGTTACCGGACTGGCGGTGGGCGATCAGGTGGCGATAGATCCTTCTATGCCTTGCGGATCTTGTAGCTACTGCCGCGGCGGAAAGTATAATCTCTGTTTGAATATGCGATTTTTTGGTTCTGCCAGTTGCGATCCGCATCACGATGGTTCTATGGGCGAGTTTGTGGTAGCGCCGGCGAGTAATTGTTATGTGCTTCCCCCCGGCATAAGCTTATCGCAAGCTTCCTTACTTGAACCCTTGTGTGTTGCGATGCATGCAGTTCGGCAAGCAGAACAAATTGCTGGTAAGCGGGTATTGATAACAGGCGGTGGCCCCATCGGACAATTAATTTTACGCGTGGTTCGTGCTTTTGGTGCTTATTCGATAGCCCTAAGCGATGTAAGTGCGTATGCGCGGGAATTTGCTTTGGCAAGTGGGGTGCAGCAAGTGATAGATCCAACGGATAAAACTGCATTGAGTCAATTAGGGCCATTTGATATCGTGTTGGAAGCCTCCGGCAATCCGTCGGCGCTATCTGATGGGATACAACTCCTCCACCGAGGCGGAACACTGGTATTGGTGGGTACCTTGCCGGAAACCTTTTCCATTTTTGGAAATGCTATCATGAGCAAACAACTTCGGCTACTCGGTTCATTCCGGTTTGCCAATGTTTTTGAAGAGGCCATCAACCTGGTGGCAGCAGGCATTATCAAGCTAGACGGACTTATTACCGACACCTATGCTTTTGCCGAAACCCCTCTGGCAATGGAGCGCGCCCTGGAAAAAACGAACAGTATGAAAATTCAAATCGTTTCATAACCTTAGCAACAAAGGGGATTCTATCTATCCCGGAAAAAATAAACAGCAGGTATGGCACTACGAATTGACAGTCACCAACACTTTTGGCAATACTCTGCAGCTGATTATCCGTGGATGAGTGAGGCACATGCAATTATTAAGCGGGACTTTCTGCCAGAACATCTTGCCCCTTTATTGAAATCCGGAAACATGGATGGCGCAATAGCCGTTCAGGCTATGCAACATTTGAAGGAGACCGACTTTTTGCTAACACTGGCAGACCAGCATAGCAACCTATTGGGTGTGGTGGGTTGGATTCCATTTTGTAGTAGGGATGTTGAAGATCATATTAGAAAGTATGCCGAAAACCCTAAAACGGTAGGGTTTCGCCATATCATTCAGGATGAACCGGATGATCAGTTTATGCTTCGCTCCGATTTTAATGAAGGTATTCGGCTACTCACCCGATATGCGCTATGTTATGATCTGCTGATTTTTGAACAGCATCTTCCGCAAAGTAGGGAGTTTGTAGACAAGCATCCATCGCTTTCTATTATTGTTGATCATGTTGCCAAGCCCCGAATCCATTCAAATGAATTTGACCATACTTGGGCAAAAAATATCAAACAACTGGCTGAAAGAGATCAGGTAAGTTGTAAACTATCGGGTTTAGTAACGGAGGTAAGGGATGCCGAATGGAATGCCGAACTATTGCAACCGTATTTTGATACGGTATTGGAAGCTTTCGGTCCCAAGCGCCTGCTATTCGGCTCCGATTGGCCGGTATGTTTGTTGCGGAGCGAATATGATCAATGGTTACGAGTTGTTACCGATATGATTACTCCTCTCACAGCCTCTGAGCACGCAGCCATTATGGGCGAGAATGCTGCGCGCATATATCTAAAACAAGCCTCTGTATAAGAGTTGTATTTTCTGCTAAATAATTTTTTTTACGCATATTACCTAACGCATAAATAAGGCAGTTAGCTACCGAGCGGTTTAAATACTAGCATATCAGAAATGCTTACTAAATGCGCAAAGTCTCCGCCAAAGAAGGAAAACAATGCCGGGAATTTCAGCCTCTTTATTTATTCCCCACATAATATACCCGAGCAGCGCACAAAATCAGTAACTACAATGAAGGGGAATAATTGATACATTTTCTCATCACCTCCGCGCTTATGCAGGGTTTGATAAATGACGCATAGAGCTCTTCTCTGTCTACCCCAAAATCATCTGTGCGTTTTATTGCGTTTTGTGATTCAGGTAAAATCGGCAGAAAATAAATTCGAAAATGCCGAGTAATAATAGTAACATTACGCTTTGTTTATGATTTTGATAAATATTTTTTATGCTTTTTTCTGCATAAGAAACCACAAATCGTGCATTTTTTTGCGTGATTTCTCGGTCTAAATCGCAACTAAGAAGTTCAAATGCCTCTTTACACTAACCACTAATAAGTAATAAACCCAAAACAACTAAAACAATGAGAAATCGGAAGCTTTTTAGTTTGGTCATGTTGATAATATTCGGCATGATTACAAGCAACCTGATGGCGCAAGACATTCCCATCAGTGGAACGGTACTTTCAGAGGACGGAACGCCACTGTCGGGAGTATCGGTTACAGTAACTGGCACAAAGCGAGCTACGGTATCAGATAACCTCGGCAAATTCAGCACTACAGCTAAGGCAGGCGCAACCTTGGAATTCAGCTATGTGGGGTATACCACCCAGCAGCTAAAAGCCAGCAGCAGTATGAAGGTAGGCTTAAAGAAAAGCACCGAGCAGCTGGGGGAAGTGGTTGTAACAGCCATGGGTATTAAAAAGGAACGAAAGGCCCTTGGGTATTCGGTTACGGAGTTGAGTGGACAAGAATTGATGAAAAATAAGAATACAAATGTTGTTAACTCACTAGCTGGTAAGGTTCCGGGTGTGAACGTTACGCAGTTCAGCGGGTCGGCGGGTGCTGGAGCGTCTATCACCATTCGCGGTGGTAACTCTACCTCTGAGGGCAGGCAAAACCAGCCCTTATTTGTTATTGATGGTATTATATACGACAACTCAACCAGTGTAACCGGAAATACCGGTACCGATGGTTTGTCGCGCAGCAACACAACTTACTCAAACCGTATCATGGATGTTAATCCGGAAGACGTTGAAAGTTTGTCGGTACTAAAAGGTGCCGCCGCCGCTGCGTTATATGGATCACGGGCAGCCGATGGGGTGGTAATTATCACTACTAAAAAAGGAGCGGAAGGTGTAATAAGGGTTAATGCTAATAGCAAGCTAAGCACTTCCAAAGCAAATAAGTTACCAGAAGCGCAAACCCAGTTTGGGAATGGTATTTATTCCAGCAACGGCGTTTTAAATAATACCTCTTCTTATAGCAATTGGGGCAACAAACTCACGTCATCAGATGCTGTATATAATAATATTGGCGGCTTCTTTAGGGCCGGTACCATTTACGACAATAACGTAAACGTTTCTGGTGGTTCTAAAAATGGATCTTTCTTTTTATCTGGGTCAAATTTTAAACAAGAAGGAATAGTACCAAACACCAACTACGAAAAAACTACGTTTCGTTTTAATGGCGAACAAAAGTATGGAGCGCTAACGTTGAATGCAAATGTGGCGTATTCGGTTGCTGATATCACAAGAACGTTAACCACTGCTGGATTATATGGAAGTGGGGTGGGAAGTATGCAATCGTTGTATACTTTTCCGCAGACATTCGACATAAAAAATTACATAAATGCGGATGGCAGTCAACGTAGGGTTTTTGCGGGAGTTATTCCTTTGGAAAGTGATATTGATAATCCTTACTGGATTATTAACAAGAACCAGTTAACATCACAAACCAGGCGCATCACTGGTGGCCTGAACGGAACTTATAAAATTGCAAGCTGGTGGGATGTGATTGCGCGTTTGGGGTATGACCAGTACTCAACCAATGACTATACATATATTTCACCTGGCTCTGCCCTTGCTCCGCTTTATCAGAACGGACGATTGAGTAAAGACCTGATTGATTATAGTTATATCTCAACAACCGCAATGACGAATTTTCATAAAAAATTCGGTGATTTTGAAACACATCTTATGCTGGGAACCACTGCCGAAAACACAAGAACAGTAAGCCAGAATCATTGGGGATATGGTTTTGTAACGGCGGGTACCGTTAGCTTTGCTAATATAGCAACCACCAATAAATTCTTTACCGACGGAACCACCAGAAGAAGATTGGTAGGTGCTTATGGAGAAGCGGGCGTTTCTTATAAAAACATTGCTTTTCTTACAGTTACCGGGCGTAACGACTGGTCTTCTACATTACCAGTGGAAAACAACTCATATTTCTATCCTTCTGTAAGTGGGTCTTTTGTTTTCTCAGAGGTGTTACCTAGGAATTCGATTCTTTCATTTGGTAAAGTACGCGCCAGTTGGGCGAGAGTTGGTAAAGATGCAAATCCATATGCCACCAATACCTATGTAAATCCTCCCATCAGCGTTGGTAACTTTACAGGCATTGGTAACCAATATTATTCCGGCAATCCTTCAATCATCCCAGAAATTCAGGATTCATGGGAAATAGGGGGTGAGTTCCGGTTCTTGAATGGACGAATTGGTTTGGACTATACTTATTACCACAGTGAAACACAGAACCAAATTGGACAGCCGCGTTTGGCACAGTCCGGAGGTTTTATCTTCAGTACCCTCAATTCGGGTTCTGTACTAAATACCGGGATGGAAATAGCGCTTTCGGGTAAGCCAATAGTATCCAAAAACTTCACATGGGAAGCCACATTAAACTATTCATATAACAAAGGCAGATTGGGTGCGTTTCTTCCGGGGGTAGCTTATTTTTATCCAACGGATGCTCAGTTTGGAACAGTGAAAGCCGCCTCAATTCCTAACGGGGGCTACTTTCTGGGTATGACGGGTCAGCCCTATCTGCATGAAGTAGATTCCAAAGGAGTTGAAATGCCCGACGGACGCAATAAGGTAGATCCTACCACGGGATTTTATAAACTGAACACAAACAACCCGGTTGTAGCCAATCGCGAACCTTATTATATCATGGGCTTTAATAATACGCTCCGTTACAAAAACGCCTCCTTATCATTTCTGCTGGATATTCGTAAAGGCGGAGACGTATTTAATGGTACCGAGTATGCAATGGTTGCAAATGGATTAAGTAAATTAACCACAGCAAATGATCGCCAATCGGTAACTGTAACCGGCGTAAATAGCAATACAGGAGCTGATTTTGATCAAACCTATAACGCCGGTCAGAATTATGTGATCAATGGAACAACCTATGCTGGCAACTATCTTATTCAGCAATACTGGGCTAACTATGCAGCTAACTCATATAACTTTATTACTTCTGTAAATTGGGTGAAACTTCGATCGTTGGCTTTAAACTACGACTTCACCAGCCTTTTAAAAAGTAAGCGGATATTTAAAGGAATCTCTGCAACCGTTGTGGGAACCAATTTGTTTACTATAACCAACTATAAAGGAATGGATCCGGAAGTAAGTGCTGCCGGAGGAACAGGTGGCTCTGGTTCTACGGGGATTGATTACCTAGGGGTACCTGCAGTTAGAACTATCACCTTCGGTTTAAATATTATTTTATAACCAAACGAAAAAATGTAATTATGAAAAAATTAAAATACATATTGCTAGTATCGCTGGTTGTACTAAGCATTACATCCTGTAAAAAATTCCTCGACGTAAATACGGATACGGATAATCCCAATAACTTAAGCGTGCTGATTCAAAATCGCTTACCCTGGATTCAACACTTTTATCAGTACTCTTCGGGCGTTACCAATTATCGTACCTCCTGTATGGCAGGGGTGTATTATACCAACAATACCAATCCAAATACGTTTAGTACCACATGGGCGTGTACCAACGGTAATTCCACCACTCCCTATCAAACATGGTTTGTAGAGGTTTCTTCTAACCTGGTTGATTTGTATAATACCGCATCTAAACAAAACGCCTATCATTATATGGCTGCCGCTGATGTGTTTCATGCATTGGGGTATATGCAGATGCTTGACTTATATGGCGAAATGCCTTACACGGAAGCAGGAACAGGAAACCCAAGCCCTAAGCCCGATGATGGCAAAACCATTTATTATGGATGTATGGCAAAATTGAATGAGGCCATCAGCCTGTTCAGTAAGGCACAGGATGCAGGAGTTCCCGCACTTGCTACCGGAGATCTTTGGGGTGGCGGAGATGTAAACAAGTGGATAAAAGCATGCTGGGGATTAAAAGCCCGTTATATGATGAAGCTGTCGAAAAAAACGGATTTGTATAATGGCGACTCTGTTTTATACTGTTTGTCTAAAGGCCCTCAAACCATCGCCGACAATCTGGTGGGTCCAGGCTTTAACAACAGCACGGTAACCGATTATTTGGTAGGAGACCCTGTGGTAACAAACGGAAACTTTGACTATGTGGCGTATGGTAGTACCGTTCGTATTTCTCAATACTATTATAACCTTTTAACGAATATGCGTGGTTCCGGAGTAACAGATCCCCGCATGAGTAAAATTGTACCGGCTTATATGACGGGTGTTACCTTGGATGCCAACGGTAAGGTTTCCAATTATACTTGGACGCGCTCGCAAGGGGTAGACCAATATGGTCCAGCAACGCGATTGCTAAAAGGCGGTCCTACTTCAATTGTAACGCCAACCTATGCCACTACAAATACAATTATAACGTATGCTATTGCTGATGCAACAGAGCGTGCCAACTTTATTGCTGCCCAAACGGCTGCAGGCCGAACTTTTACAACCAGTGGCAACAATGTGGCGGTAACGTACAAAGCAGGTTCGATTTTTGTTAACAGTACCAATTACTTGTATTCAGGAGACACCGTTTATGTAAACATGCGCAGCAGTGCCATCGCTACATCAGGAATACCCACACAGGGGCAAACAGATGTTAGCTGGTATGTAAATGTAGCTGCATTTAATGCTGGAGTGGTAGCTTCTACCGGTTCATTTCAGGTTCGTCCGGTTTCTGATCAGGAAATAGTGACTTTACACGAGATGAATTTTATAAAAGCAGAAGTGTATATGAGAAAGGGAGATGTAGCAAATGCGTACACAGCCTATAAAGCCGGTATTCAGGCACATCTGGATATGATGCAGGCGAAGTTAGGCCAGTGGAAAGCAACTGGCTTTACGGCTACCAATCCTGATATGGCGCCGATGGATGCGAATGCCATCAATACCTATATGAATAGTGCTGCAACTTCTATGGCCGGGTTTACAATGGCAGATATTATGTTGCAGAAATATATCGCGATGGGTTGCAGTATTGAAAACTGGAATGATATGCGCAGGTTTAATTTCAGCGCCGGTAACGTGGGCGGCTTGGGCGTTGTTTATCCTGGGTATCAACGCGGACCTTTATTTACAGGAAGCGCTCAGTTAACAGGCGGTTCTCCAGTGGATGTAAGGTATTGGATGCGTCGTTGGGCATTGCCACCAACTTATGAAATCAATTATAACTCGATCAATACCCTTGCATTAAATATTCACGCTACTGAACCCAATATTTGGAGCTTACCAATCTGGTGGGATTGCGCAACGGATGACGAATATTTTAAGTCGCTTAAATAGGAGCCTGTTTCAGGTTATATAACTATTCATGATATTCAATCGGGGGCTGATCAGCCCCCGATTTTTTTATGCATAGTTTACGCCAGTGTAGGGTGACGAAGTTAGTAACAAATTATTCCAAAAGGTGAACCAAGATTGCCAAAATGTAATAAGAGTTTTTCCTAACTTTCCATCATGTATTTGCGCCAATTACTGGTTGTTATATTATTCCCTGTGCTGCTATGGGCACAATCTATTCCCGTGCAAACCCTTCGCGGAACGGTTGTAGACAAAGCGGTTAAAACCCCACTTCCAGGAACCACTATTGAACTCGTAGGCAAAGTGACTGTATCGTTGGTGTCAGATGCTGCCGGTAACTTTGTGCTGGAGAAAGTGCCTGTTGGCAGACATACCATTCGGATTACCTATATCGGATATAAGCCGGTTGTATTGCAAAATATACTGATCGAATCGGGCAAGCAGCTGGTACTTTCTATTGAAATGGAGGAGGAAGTGAGTACGGGTAAGGAAGTGGTGGTTCAAAGTAAACCCAACCGACAAAAGCCCCTCAACGAGATGGCAGTAGTGAGTACCCGCATGATGAGTATGCAAGAAACGAGAAGATATGCGGCCGGATTAAACGACCCTTCTCGAATTGCCACTGCTTTTGCCGGCGTGGTTTCACAGGGCGATGCCAATAACCTGATCATTCGCGGTAATGCGCCCAATGGATTACTCTGGCGTATGGAAGGCGTTGACATCCCCAATCCCAATCATTTTGCCAAAGTGGGCACTTCGGGAGGAGGCATTTCAATATTGAGCGCGCAGCTGTTGGCAAACTCCGATTTTATGATCAGTGCTTTTCCGGCCGAATATGGCAATGCTTTATCAGGGGTTTTTGATATTAAATTGCGCAAAGGAAATAATACCCGCCGCGAGCATACTTTTTCGGCCAGCACAATCGGAATTGACGCCGCTACCGAAGGCTATTTTAAAAAGGGATATGGCGGCTCTTATCTGGTGAATTACCGATATGGATTTTTAACCCTGATGCAACAACTTGGATTAAAAATAGGAGATGCCCCCAC
>CAIUKP010000248.1 GCA_903899675.1 uncultured Bacteroidota bacterium
CTGGTTTAAAAGGCGTATTTGTTGATATCAATGATACTATCCGCGGATTCAATTCGATTATGGATGGCGAAGTGGATGAATATCCCGAAGCAGCTTTTAACCTGGTAGGAAACCTGGAAGATGCCATTGAGAAAGGCAAGAAAATGATGGAAGCGGCAAAAGGATAATTGGTAAACCTTACAATTACACAACCATGCAACTGGATATATTAACACCCGAAAAAAAACTGTTCAGCGGATCCGTGTATGGTATCATGTTACCCGGCGTGAATGGGTTATTCGAAATTTTAGATAAACACGCCCCAATGGTAAGTGCTTTAGGTGGCGGTAAGGTTAAAATTTTGAAAGACAAAAAAGAAACGGAACAATTTACTATCCAGTCTGGATTTGTGGAAGTTTTAAATAACAAAGTAACGGTGCTGGTGGAAGGTACTTCCCAGGACTAAACATTTTTTCTCTACGATTTTCAAGCCCCTGATTTTTCAGGGGCTTTTTTTGTGTTATCCGGTGAAAAATGCACCAAAATCAGGTATTTCTACCCTTTTTTTCGCTTATAGTATGTGGTTACTTTGAATTGTTCGAATACAAATCTCAAGGCCTGAGTCGAAGAACTCCAATGTCGACTAATAAAGTTTGGAGAAACAAACACTAACTCACATGAAAACAAAAATCTTTTTCTTTTTAGTGCTCATCAGCATGGGTATTTTTACCGGATGTAAGAAACAAGACACGCCCATCGTACATACACCACAGGAGGAAGCAGCCAGGTTATACCTTACCGAAAGCTTTATTCGGTTTTCCGGAAATTTTTTGCAAGACTTTTATGAGGTAAGCCAGTATATCAATGTTCCGGGAATTCGGAATAACCGGGCTGGTTTTATAGCCGGTATTCAACAAGCCGGTTCGGATGATCAGGCGCTGGAGCAGCATTTTGCCAGTTATGCATTGTCGTTTGAGGAATGGATATCGCGAAAAAATAAAGTAGATAACGACTGGTTACAATTATTTCATCAATTACCCGAATTGCGTAGCTATAATGAGCAGGATGTGCTTGCGATTGTAAAAGAAGGAATACGATTGGGCATTGCCAGTGAAGATGCTCGTTGGCAAGCGCTTAAAAGTAAGCAGTTTCAAATAATTGGAACTGGCAAAGTGGTAACATTGGGGGCAGGAACGAATTCTCCAAAAGTAATGCGGGTGGATGCCTCCGAAATTTGGAATTGTTTAAAAGATGCGATTGGAGTAGGATCAGCCTCTGTGTTGGGAATAGCTGGTTTAAATAAATTAGCGGGACAAGGGTTGCAGGCGATTGTAACGGCAGGAAGCAAACTCTTGGCGAAATATGCTGGCTGGATTGGAGTTGCCGTGATGGTAATCGACTTTTCGGTGTGCATCTCTGATGCTATGGGTGATTAAAATTTTTCTGTTGAAAAAGAATCAAAATTTTCATAATTTTATTTAAATTATTTCACATGAAAATCATTCAAAAATTTCTAGTAATACTGGCTATTGGAGTGATTCTTTTCCCAATTTTTCGAATTGTGGCTCGGCTGTTCCACAAGCCCTTTATCAGCTTGAACAATTATTATTTTGTTGTGATACTGCTGGTGCTGGGGGTTGTTATGTACAGCGAACGGGCAGCTAAAAAATCATCCCCTAATCAATAATTAGTTGATTAATTGAATGCAAAACCTTCGGATGCTGCTACCACAGGATTCGAAGGTTTTTTTTTGGATAGGGTTGTTGGTTAGTTCAGTTGTGGATTAATTGGATAATTAACCATTTCCGCGTATTCACCTCCTAAAGCTAGCAGCGCATTTTGCCAGCGTTTTGTTGGGGCTGTTTTAAAAAGTAGTTCATTCGTAATTTCAGCGGTAATCCAAGTTTTTTCTTGTAACTCCTGCATTAATTGACCTTCGCCCCATCCACTATAGCCTAGAAAAAAAAGAATATCGGATTCCTCCATCTTTCCAGATTGTAAGTATTGAATAATTTGAAAAAAGTCGCCATTCCAGGCAATATCTCCTTTTATGCGGATAGAATCTTGCAGCAAATCTGGTTTCCGGTGAATAAAATGGAGGGTATCATTGGCAACGGGCCCGCCACACAAAACAGGCAGCTGCAGGTCGGGCGCTGCGGGAACTATATCGCTGAGTAATAGGTTCATCGGTTGAGAAAGTACCAACCCAAAACTGCCAGCCGGCTGATGTTCACAAATCAGCACAACGGTTCTGCTAAAATTCGGATCCTGTAAAAAAGGGTCTGAAATAAGCAGACTCCCCGGTTTGGGTATATTGGCCGCTAGCATATGAAGGGGTTGATTTGTTAAAATACAGCGTTAAATTAATTAAAAAGCGAATAGAAACTTCAGTACAACAAGCCATCCGATTATATTTGTAGGGATGAAAAGATCTTTCCCCGTAATCGCCATATTGATTTCACTGTCTTTACTGGGACTCATTCTATTGCAGATTTCCTGGTTTGCTAATCTGTTGGAGATAACTCGGCAACAATATCGGGAAAAGTTCGACAAAGCCTGCGTTTCCGTATCGGAGGAATTGGCACAGGGGTTGGTAGATAATTCAATGCCACTTTTGCGATTTCAACAAAGAGGTTCGATGTTACGGTCTGAATTTCAATTGCGTACTTCTTTACAGGCCAATGTAGCTGATAAATTTACGCTTCAGGAGATTGAACAGAAATTGAAAACAGCCCTGGAGGAACAAAAATTGTATAATATCCCTGCCGAGTTGGCTGTTACTAACCCGATGGGTGAATATGAATTAATTTCAAAAGGATTTGAGCGTGCCTACTTTGATACAATCAATAATCAAAAAAGAGCATATGCCATTAATTTCTATGGCGGGTTCGAGCCGAGTTATTCGGGGATGGAAGCCTTGGTGGTGATTACTCCTTATTTCGATTTGCCCATACTGTCTTCCTTAAAATGGATGTTTGCAGGTGCCATTTTGTTTATGGGGGTTATTTTGGCTGCATTCTATGTTACTATACGAACCCTGTTAAATCAGAAGAAATTAAGTGAGATCAAAAGTGATTTCATTAATAATATGACACATGAATTTAAAACACCCATTGCTACCATTTCATTGGCGGTGGATGCTTTGAAGAATGAAAAAGTACAGGCAGAACCCGATCGTGCCAAATATTTTACCGGCATCATTAAGGAAGAGAATATTCGCATGAATAAACATGTGGAAACAATTCTGCAAGCTGCTTTAATGGAGAAGGAAGAATTTCGATTGAATAAGAAAACACTTTCCGTACATAAGATCATTAAGCAAACCATTGAAAAGTATCAGTTACAATTGCATAAACAGGAAGGGCAGGTGCATGTATTGTTGAATGCTACCAATGACAGTATTGAGGGGGATGAAGTTCATTTTACCAATGCAGTTTCCAACCTAATGGATAATGCTATCAAATATTCGAATGGAGCTCCGGATATTACCATTACCACGCATAATACCTATAAAAATGTGGTGATACAAATTACCGATAAGGGCATTGGCATGTCGCGTGAAACCGAAAAGCGCATTTTCGAAAAGTTTTACCGCGCGCATACCGGCAACATTCATCAGGTGAAGGGTTTTGGATTGGGTATGAGTTATGTGAAATCGGTGATTGATGCCCATGAGGGAAATATCAAAGTTTCCAGTACCCTGGGTAAGGGCAGCACTTTTACGGTTGAAATGGCACTGTCCCCTGAGAAAAACACAGCAGCGTAAATCGGAATTACCGGGGCTCCTTTTTCCATAATAAACTACCATCTCCATAGCTCAAAAACCGGAAGGTATGGTTGAGTGCATAGTCGTAAATTTTCTTCCAGTCATCGCCCACCAATGCCCCCACCAACAGTAATAGGGTTGATCCCGGCTGGTGAAAATTTGTAATAAGCCCACTGGTAAACTGAAACCGATAACCCGGCGCAATCAGCAATTGGGTGGTTGCCATTAGTTGTGAAAGCTGGTGTTCCTTCATCCAATTCATAAGCGCATCCAAGGCATCGGATGGCGATACATTATTTTCGCCGGCTTCATACGGATCCCATTGATTAACCTGAAGTTCACCGGGTAGGCTATTTGGCTTTTTAATCAATTTCCTTCCTATCCAGTAGATACTTTCCAAGGTTCTCATAGAAGTAGTACCAACCGGAACAATCGGATGGGGTAAATGATTGCGCAACTGGGTTAAAAAATCTAGAGAAACTTCCAGGTATTCACGATGCATTGCATGTGTTTCGGGGGTTTCCGATTTAACGGGCATAAAAGTTCCGGCTCCCACATGCAGGGTAATAAAGCTTTTTGCAATTGATTTTTTATCCAAACTATCCATTAATTCAGGCGTAAAATGTAGGCCTGCCGTGGGGGCAGCCACCGATCCCTGGTGCTGGGCATAGATGGTTTGGTAGCGCTCGTAATCTTCCGCCGTTATGGTCCGGTTGAGATAGGGAGGAAGCGGCAATTCACCTGCCATCGATAGCATTTCTGCAAAACTTGCCGTAGCCGGCTGCCAAGAAAGCTCCAATAAAAAGGCGGTATCCCGTTTTTCAATCCGGGAGGCCGTAATTGAAAAATACCTATCGCCCGAAGTATGTGCGAGGGAGAGAGTACCTTCTTTCCATTTTTTAGCACCCCCAATTAAACATAGCCAAACTACTCGCCCCTGTTGGCTCATGGCAGTGGTAATATCCGAATAGCCAGGGCCAGGTTCTAAACAAAACACTTCAATTGCTTGACCCTGTTGCGTTTGCATGTAAAGTCTGGCAGGCACAACTCGGGTATTATTGAATAAGAGCAGGGTAGTATCGGGTAAGAAATCGGCCAGATTACGGTACCTATTTTCCTGTATTTCCCCGTTTTGATATACCAACAATTTCGATTCATCCCTTTTAGGCAGCGGATGTTGAGCAATTTTCTCTGCTGGCAATTCGTAGCTGTAATCTGCCATGCGTATTTTTTTCGGGTCGATTTGCTCAGTCATGATGATAATATTCGAGTAGCGAAGCTTTTATGCCGGCAAAATTCCATCAATTATGGGGTAAACCGGCATTTGGAAAGCAGTTTTTCCTCCAATTTTCAGCTTTTCCACCATTCATTAAAGAAAATCCATGGTTATTAACCGGTTATCCACTTCAATTCACACCGAATATCGGCGGAAAGCACAGTAAAATGGCTGAAACCCTTTACAGCATTGTATTATAGGGCATTGAATTCTGTGGATAAATTCAGGTACCCAAAATGAGGGTTAAAAGTGGGAAAAAGTGTTATTTTGTGTCAACAAGTGGTAATCAGAAAATAAATTTATTCACCAATGAGCGGATTTCACGGAGAATATGAGGCTACAGTAGATGCGAAGGGCCGATTTCTTGTTCCGGGGGGACTGAAAAAACAGTTACCGGAGGGAGAGGGGCGCTTCATCATCAGCCGTGGCTTCGAAAAATGTCTCACGTTATATACGTTGAAAAGTTGGGAACTCATTATTTCCAGGATTAGCAAATTGAATGATTTCGACCCCAAGGTACGTCAATTTCGCCGCCAGTTTTTAGGGGGGGCTACAGAAGTGGAGATGGACAGCGCTAACCGCCTGCTCCTGCCACCCTCCCTCAAAGAATTTGCCGGTCTCGGCAAAGACGTTGTGCTGGCAGCGGCCATGGATCGCTTCGAAATCTGGGATGCAGGTAAGTACAAACAGCTCTTTGAGGATTTCTCTCCAGAAGATTTCAGTCGTTTAGCGGAGGAAGTGATGAAAGGAACAGACACGCAAAAGGATAGTTGATCGAATCGAAAAAAAATCGAATGAACGCAACCACTCCAACTTCAGCGTCAAATTCCCCCAATAATTATCACGTATCCGTTTTACTGAATGAATCGCTGGAAGCCCTGGCCATTCAACCCGAAGGTATGTATGTGGATGCTACATTCGGAGGGGGTGGCCATAGCAAGGGAATATTGCAGCACTTAGGACCCAACGGTAGGTTATTTGTTTTTGATCAGGACGCTGATGCAGCAGCTAATCTACCCGATGATCCCCGAATCGTTTTTCTGCCCTATAACTTTCGTCACCTACAACGGATACTCCGTTTGCATCAGGTAACCAAAGTGGATGGTATTCTCGCCGACCTCGGCGTAAGCAGCCACCAGTTTGATGAAGGTAATCGCGGTTTTTCTATTCGGTATGATGGTCCGCTTGATATGCGTATGGACAGGAGACAGCCGCTTACTGCAGCAGATATCGTACGAACATTGGATGAAAAGCAATTGCATAAGATGTTCGAACAATATGGCGAAGTAACCAACTCGAAAACCCTGGCCAGGCTGATTGTTCAGCAGCGAATACATATGCAGTCGGAAACCATCCCTCAATTTAAAAACATGATCAGTGCTGCTGTAAAAGGAAATCCGAATAAATACCTGGCCCAGGTTTTTCAGGCTTTACGAATGGAAGTAAATGACGAATTAGGTGCGTTGAAAGAAATGCTGCAGCAAATACCCGCGTTGCTAAAACCCGGAGGGAGGGCAGCCATCATTACCTTTCATTCTATTGAAGACCGGATTGTGAAAAATTTTTTCCGGCAGGGAGAAGTGGATGAAATTCCTGCCAACCCCCTGTTGCCCGAAACGAAAGAAAAAGTTTTTGCGCTGGTAAACAAAAAACCTATTCAGCCTTCGCAAATTGAACAAAACAAAAATCCAAGAAGCCGAAGTGCCAAATTACGCGTAGCAGAAAAATTATAAATCATTATGACTGCCGAAGCAAAGAAAAAAAATTTTATTAAAAATCCGCTAAAGGGTCTGTTCAATTATCAGTGGATATTGAACAACATTCCTTTCTTTCTTTTTTTGTCGGCACTCACCATTATATATATAGCCAACGGCCATCATGCTGACCAGGTTATTCGAAAAATAAATGCAACACAAGATGAACTGAAAGAATTGCAGTTTAATTACAAAACCCTGAAAAGTGAAGTGATGTATAAGAGTGGCGAAGAGCAAATTGTAAAAGCAGCAGAGCCCCTGCAATTGATGGTAAGTAAAGAAATGCCCTTTCAATTAGTAGTTCCCAAACAAAAGCCCTAACCCGATTATCACCCAATGGATGTAAAAAACGACATACTGTGGAGAGTGTACCTAAGCTACCTGCTGGTAGTGGTGGTTGCACTAACTGTGCTAGGTAAAGCCGTTTACATTCAACAAGTACAAGGGGTTTACTGGAGAAGTTTAAGTGATAGCCTGCACCAAAAAATGGATGAAATAGAAGCCGAGCGCGGAACTATTTTTAGTGAAGATGGTCAAATGCTCAGCACCAGCGTTCCCCGTTTCGATATTTACTGGGATACCCGCCTGGCAACCCTGCGTAATAACAATGGTCAGCTGTTTCGCGAAAAATTAGATTCTGTATGTGAAGCAATGGCAGGATTATTTAAAGATATTACTGCAGGTGAGTATAAAGTTATTATGCAAAATGCCTTTCAAAATCAGGAAGGATTTTGTTTGCTAAAAAAGAAAATCTCTTTTCGGGAATATGAACAGTTGAGATCTTTTCCTTTATTCAATTTGGGCAGATATACCAGCGGAATGATTGCCGTACAAAAGAATTTTCGCCTAAATCCCTATCAGATGCTGGCTTTCAGAACCATTGGCTTGGTTCGGGATAGTAATCAGGTAGGGCTGGAAAATTCTTATGATACCGTTCTCCAGGGAAAAGCGGGTAAGCAATTGGTTCGCTATATCTCTGGAGGAGTAAAAATTCCAGTAGAGGATGATCAATACGTAGTAGAGCCAGAAACCGGAAAGGATGTAGTAAGCACGTTGGATGTATTTATTCAGGGGGTAACTGAAAAAGCCTTAATGAATGCAATGGTTAAACACGAAGCAGAACAAGGTAGTGCTATAGTTATGGAAACCGCTACTGGAAAAATTAAGGCCATGGCTAACTTGGGTAAAATGGATGATGGTAGCTACTGGGAAAAATTTAATTATGCCATCAGCATTTCTGAACCGGGATCTACTTTTAAGCTCGCAACCTTATTGGCTTTATTGGAAGATAAAAAAGTTTCCTTAAATGATATCGTAGATGTGGAGGGAGGTGTTTGGAAGCTGAATAATCAAACAGTGTATGATGCAGAAGTTCATGGCATTCGCCAGGAAACCGTACAGCAGGCATTTGAAAAAAGTTCTAATGTAGGAATGGCTAAATTGGTATGGACTAACTACGGTTCTCAACCCAATAAATATTTACAGTGGCTAAGCAAGATGCACCTCGATACCCCCATGGGGATTGATTTAGCGGGTGAAGGTCATCCGGAAGTACATCGTCCGGGTCAAAAAATTTGGAATCCTACAACTGTTGCCTGGATGGCATTCGGTTACAACGTACAGATTACTCCCTTGCAAACCCTTTGCTTGTATAATGCAATTGCGAATGGTGGCAAAATGATGAAACCCTATTTGGTAAGTGCCATTAGTCAGGAAGGAAAAATCATCAGAACCATTTCCCCTACTGTATTACGCGAGCAATTGTGCAGTGCTGCTACACTTCAGCAATTGTATAACTGTTTGCAAGGTGTTTGCTTACGCGGAACCGCCGCAAAGGTTTTTAAAAATACACCCTATCCGGTTGCTGGAAAAACCGGAACCGCTCAGGTGGCCAATCGGAATCAGGGTTATAATACCAATATATATCAGGCTTCTTTTGCAGGATTTTTTCCCGCAGATCAGCCTAAGTATACCTGCGTAGTAGTAATCAAAAATAAAGAGGGTGCCATACTTCACCATGGTGCAGACGTTGCAGCGCCTGTATTTAAAGAAATTGCCGACCGTTTATACAGTACCTATCTGCGCAAATCTCCAGCAACCTTATTGGTAAACAACTCGCCCGTAGATTCCATTCAATGGCAAATGGGAGGAAATAAAAATGATTTACAAAAAGTTGCGCAAGCGCTTCATATTCCAGTAACTGATTCTTCCCGCGCTTACGATCAATGGGGAGATATCAGCGGAAACTTACATCAGTCAACATTAAAAGCAAGGGTTCAATCACTGCAAACCATGCCTTCTCTGCAAGGGCTGGGTTTAAAAGATGCCCTATTACTAGGTGAAAGCAATGGATTACAAATAAAAGTATCGGGAAAGGGTAAAGTGATTAGTCAATCCATTACCGCTGGAGAACCCATTCAAAAAAAGCAAGTAGTTCAAATACAACTTTCTGAACATACTAATCCAGACAGATAAAAAGAAATATGGCCTATTTACAAAATATACTTTATCAGGTTCCTTTGGTGCAAACCATTGGAAGTACCGACCGAGAAATTGCTAGCCTGCAGCTAGATTCCCGTAAAGTGCAACCCGGTGATTTGTTTATTGCAGTTAGGGGAAACCAGGCGGATGGACATCTCTACATCCCAACTGCTATTGCAGCAGGGGCTATTGCAATTGTTTGTGAAGAAATACCGCCCATTACACCCGAAGGCATAACTTTTTTGCAAGTGCAAAATGCTGGGGAGGCGCTTGGATTATTGGCACATCATTTTTATGCGGATCCTTCCAACGAACTCACTTTGGTAGGAGTAACTGGTACCAATGGCAAAACAACCATCGCAACCCTCCTATTTAAATTATTCAGTGCACTCGGATATCATTGCGGACTTATCAGCACCGTACAAAATCAAATTGGGGAAACCATCATCCCTTCTACCCATACAACTCCAGATGCCATTCAGTTGAATAGTCTGTTACAAAAAATGCGACTGGAAGGTTGTACCCATGTATTTATGGAATGCAGTAGTCATGCTATTCATCAGCATCGTATAGCGGGTCTTCATTTCGCAGGGGCAATATTTAGCAACATTACCCATGATCACTTAGACTACCACCATAGTTTTGATGAATATATACGGGTAAAGAAAAGTTTCTTCGATCACCTGAATGCACAGGCTTTCGCTATATCCAATGCTGATGATAAGAGAGGAGAAGTGATGCTGCAAAATACCCGCGCTAAAAAATTATTCTATAGCCTCACAAGACCTGCCGATTTTAAAGGAAAAATTTTCGAAAATGCACTCACCGGATTGGTAATGTTGGTGAATGAGGTGGAAGTGCATTTCAGATTGATTGGTCAATTCAATGCCTATAACTTATTGGCGGTTTATGGGGCAGCTTGTTCTTTGGGGGAAGACAGTCAGAAAGTATTAACTCAATTGAGTGCAATTAGTGGTGCAGAAGGGAGGTTTGATTATCAGGTAAGTTCCACAGGAATTATTGGCATTATAGATTATGCACATACACCCGATGCTGTAGAGAATGTACTTACTACTATTCATCAACTTAAAAAAGGATTTGAGCAGGTAATTACAGTAGTAGGATGTGGGGGCGACCGAGATAAAACTAAGCGACCATTGATGGCTCAGATTGCCTGTAAATATAGTAGCTGGGTAATATTAACAAGTGACAATCCTCGTTCTGAAAATCCGGAAGATATTCTGCGTGACATGCAGGCGGGTTTGGAAGCAGCAGATGGTAGAAAATATATCACGGTTCTCGATCGGAAAGAAGCGATTAAAACTGCTGTAGGACTGGCGAAAGCAGGTGATATTTTGCTGATTGCAGGAAAGGGACATGAAAAATATCAGGAAATAAAAGGAGTAAAACATCCTTTTGATGATAAGCAGGTATTGGCTATCACATTTACGCTATTGGATAAATAATAATTAAACAGAACCCATTATGTTGTATTATCTGTTCAGCTGGTTAAGCAAAACATTCCACCTCCCTGGAGCAGGATTGTTCCAGTTTCTTACTTTCCGTATTGCTATAGCAATCGTTTTGTCGTTGCTGATAGCTACCATTTACGGAAAAAAAATGATTGAGTTTCTTCGGAGCAAACAGATTGGTGAAACAGTTAGGGATTTGGGGTTAGAAGGGCAGATACAAAAAAAGGGAACCCCAACTATGGGCGGTATCATTATTTTGTTAAGTATCTTAATCCCTACTCTTTTATTTGCCAATCTAGATAAGTTATATATCCGGTTAATGATTTTGTGTACTGTGTGGTTGGGGATTATTGGTTTTTTAGATGATTACTTCAAACTGCGTGCTCGTAAAAAAGCTCAGGAATCAGGTGAAAAATTTGTAAAAAAAGACAGTGATGGGTTGGCCGGAATTTCGAAAATAATCGGTCAGGTTGGTTTGGGTATTATTATTGGTGTTTCACTTTATTTTAGCAATGCTGTTACTGTGGAGCGTGAAGTAACTACAACCCCTTCCGCTCAATTACAAAAGGGAGAACGACTGGCCAAAGACTCCAATATTATTGTTCGTAAGTTGAACGGAATCGAAAAACGCTTTGTAAAAGTAAAAACACCCATAACCACCATCCCCTTTGTAAAAAACCACCAGTTCAACTACAGCAAGCTGATTAGCTGGATAGGCCCAGGTGCAGAAAAATATACTTGGATTATCTATATCCTTATCGTAACCTTCATCATAACTGCCGTATCAAACGGAGCAAATCTTACGGATGGCCTTGATGGATTGGCTGCTGGAGTTAGTGCAATCATCGGCGCGGGTATCGGGGTATTTGTATATGTGAGTGGAAACTACATTCTGGCAGATTACTTCGATGTGATGTACATACCTAATCTGGGTGAGCTATCCATTTTTGTAGGAGCATTTGTGGGGGCCTGTATTGGTTTCTTATGGTATAATGCATTTCCAGCTCAAGTGTTTATGGGGGATACAGGAAGTTTAGCTCTAGGAGGAATTATTGCTTCGCTGGCAATTATAGTAAGAAAAGAATTATTGATACCTATATTCTGCGGCGTTTTCTTAGTTGAAAACTTGAGTGTGATTTTACAGGTAGGCTATTTTAAGTATACCAAGAAAAAATTTGGTGAAGGCAAAAGAATTTTTCTGATGAGTCCGCTCCATCACCATTTTCAGAAAAAAGGTTTTCACGAAAGTAAAATTGCTGTTCGATTTTGGATTATTACCATCCTATGTGTGGTATTAAGTATTGTAACCCTAAAGATTCGCTAATTATATGAAAAAGCGCTTGGTAATATTGGGAGGAGGAGAAAGCGGCGTAGGAGCAGCCCTGCTAGCGCAACAGCAGGGGTATGAGGTATTCTTAAGCGATGGCGGAAAACTGAAAGATCAATATAGAACTGAATTACAACAACACCAGATACTTTTTGAGGAAGAACAACACAGTGTTGAAAAAATTCTACTCGCAGATGAAATTGTAAAGAGCCCGGGTATTGGAGAAAAAAATGAGCTGGTAAAACAAATTCGTCAAAAAGGGATATCTGTAATTAGTGAGATTGAACTGGCATTTCGGTATAAGGGCGACAGTAAAATTGTAGCCATCACCGGTAGCAATGGAAAAACTACCACTACCTCATTGATTTACCATATCTGTAAAACTGCCGAATTAGATGTTGCCTTAGTAGGTAATATCGGATACTCATTTGCCCGTCAGATTTCCGAACAGCCCCGGGCATTGTATGTGTTAGAGATTAGTTCTTTTCAGCTGGATGATATAAAAACTTTTCGTCCGCATATAGCCGTGCTTTTGAATATTACCGAAGATCATCTGGATAGATATGATTATCAATTTTCTAATTATATCAACAGTAAATTCAGCATCATCGCTAATCAAACTATGGAAGATTATTTCATCTATTGTGAAGATGATGAAGTAATCATGCAAAAAATCCCATTAATCAACCTACATACTAACCCATTACCCTTCTCTATGAAACACGAAGTAAAAAAAGGCGCCTACATCAAAGGAGATCAAATGATGCTCAGAATTCAAGAAGAAAGAGTGAGCATGAGCATTTACGACTTTGCACTTAAAGGCAAACACAACCAGTACAACACCATGGCTGCCGGTATTGCTGCCGCAACCCTCGGAATCCGAAAGGAAAAAATCCGGGAAGCTGTTAACAACTTTCAAAGTCTGGAGCACCGCATGGAATTTGTTGCAATGGTGCGCGGCGTTGAATTTGTAAATGACTCAAAAGCCACCAATGTTAACAGTACTTGGTATGCGCTGGAAAGTATGAATAAGCCAGTAGTATTGGTTCTTGGTGGGGTAGACAAAGGCAATGATTATCAACTGATAGCTGAGTTGGTAAAAGAAAAAGTAAAAGCCATTGTTTGCATGGGTACTGATAATAAAAAAATTATCCAGGCCTTCAAAAATATCGTACCGGTAATAGTTGAAACCGAGTCGGCAAAAAAAGCGGTAAATGCCTCATTTAAATTGGCTACCAAAGGGGATGTGGTTTTGTTGAGCCCTTCATGTGCAAGTTTTGATTTGTTTAAAAACTATGAAGATAGAGGAACACAGTTTAAAAATTCAGTAAAAGAACTTTAAAAAACGGTAGCAAGTATGTCCATGCTGAACGAACCCATACTCCCACAGATTCCGTCGATTGATGGAATGAAAGGCGAACTGGTAAGCAGAACGAGAGGGGATCGGTATATCTGGGGTATACTGTTGATATTATCACTTATTTCTATATTGGTAGTATATAGTGCTACAGGATCATTGGCCTATAAGATGAATAAGGGAAACACCAGTATGTATTTGTTTAAACAGCTTTCTTTTACCATGTTGGGTTTGTTAATTGTGTTTTTTCTGCATAGAATGAATTATACTGTTTTTACTAAAGTAGCTTCTATTTTATTTTTGTTATCCATTCCGCTGTTATTGTATACACTGTTTTTTGGAACGAGAATTAATGAAGGTAGTCGCTGGATTAAATTGCCGGTAATCAATTTAACCCTTCAAACCAGTGACCTGGCTAAGCTAGCTTTATTCATGTATATATCTCGTTTGTTAAGTAGAAAACAAGAGGTTATAAAAGATTTTAAAACAGGATTTTTGCCAATTGTTGTTCCGGTTTTGATTATATGTGCGTTAATTATGCCAGCTAATTTATCTAATGCCTTATTAACCGGAGCTACCTCATTATTACTGATGTTTATTGGCAGAATTTCCTTTAAACATATCGCCCTAACTATTTTGGTAGCATTGATTCCAATATCTATTATTGTAATGATTGCTGTAATAACGCATACCAATACTACGGCTGAAGTAACGGGTAAAAAAGCGATTGCAGAGAAAATGAAATCAGTAGGTCGCTTTGGAACCTGGGTAGGAAGGGTACAGGATTTTATGTATTCAAATGAAAAAGACATACCTTATCAGGTTCAACAAGCCAATATTGCCATTGCTAATGGAAACATATTTATGGGACTAGGGCCTGGTAATAGCAGACAAAGAAATTTTCTTCCTCAGGCGTATAATGATTTTATTTTTTCAATTATCATAGAAGAATACGGATTGTTGGGGGCAACCTTTATTGTATTTGTTTACTTGTTGTTTTTGTTCAGGTGCATACAAATATTCCGAAGATGCCCTTATGCATTTGGTGCATTTCTGGCACTTGGATTGAGTTTTACTTTGGTTATACAGGCTTTGGCAAATATGGCAGTGAATGTTCATCTGCTTCCAGTTACTGGGGTAACCCTACCGTTAGTAAGCATGGGGGGCAGTTCATATTTGTTTACCTGTGCTTCTATTGGCATTATTTTAAGTGTGGCCCGAAATGCCGAACAACTCGAGGGAAAAGAAACATTAAATCCATCACCCATTTCTGCAACTATAGAATGATTACTAGTGTAAACATATCATCTCAATCTTCCGGAAAAAGGGTAATTATCTCCGGTGGGGGCACGGGGGGGCATATCTTCCCAGCCATTGCAATAGCCAATGCGCTAAAAAATTCAGATGCATCGGTAGAGATTTTGTTTGTAGGGGCAAAGGGAAAAATGGAAATGCAAAAAGTACCCGAGGCAGGATATCCAATTATTGGTATTACCATAGCAGGATTTAATCGATCTCAATTACTTAAAAACTGGCGCTTGCCTTTTCAGTTAATACAAGGTTTTTGGGAGGTAAGAAAAATCTTCCAACAGTTTCGTCCGCAGGCAGTAATTGGGGTGGGAGGCTATGCATCTTTTCCGCTAATCCGATATGCACAATTTAAAGGGGTTGCCAGTTTTATTCATGAGAGCAATTCTTATGCTGGGAAAGCAAATATTTTATTGGGCAAAAAAGCGCGGGCCATTTTTGTGGCTTCCACCGGTATGGAAACTTTTTTTCCTGAAGAGAAACTGGTAGTTACCGGAAACCCCGTTCGGCAAGAGATAGAATATCCTACCCAAACAAGAGAACAAGCCCTGGAACATTTTAATATTTCAGGCTCTTTACCGGTTGTGCTGGTAATGGGGGGTAGTTTAGGTGCTAGAAGTATCAATGAAGCTATAGCCGCTCAGTTGTCATCCTTACAGCAACGGGTTCAATTGATTTGGCAAACTGGTAAGCAAGATTCAGCCAAATATGCTGCTTTAGCGGCATCCTACAAAACAGTGATGGTAAGTGAATTTATTCAGAGAATGGATTTATGTTACTTAGCAGCCAATTTAGTGGTATCAAGATCTGGAGCTATGTCGGTTGCAGAAATTTGTATGTCGGCAAAGCCTGCCATTCTCGTTCCCTATCCGCTGGCGGCTGAAGACCATCAAACTGCCAATGCCCGTTATCTCGCTCATCATGGTGCTGCCCAGTTAATTCAGGATGCAAAAGCTTCAACTGAATTGGTACAGGCAATACTTCAATTGGCAGAAGATAAACTGCAGCAAAAAAAAATGGGATCCGCCGCGCAAACATTAGCAGTGCATGATGCAGGAAAAAAAATTGCTCAATATATTTTGAAAAATTAAGATGCAACAAGGAACTACTATATCATCTATATACTTCATTGGAATTGGCGGGATTGGTATGAGTGCCCTAGCCCGTTATTTTAAATCGAGAGGTGTCGTTGTTTCGGGGTACGACCGTTCCGAAACGCCGCTTACCCTTCAATTGGTAGCAGAAGGTATTCCTATACATTATCATGAATCAGTTTCGGAAATACCTAAGCAAGTAGATGTGGTGGTTTATACGCCCGCTATTCCCAGTAATCATGCCGAATTGGTATTCTACCAAAATAATGGTTTTCGGGTGGTAAAAAGAAGTGATGTGTTACAGTGGATAACCGAGCAAAGTTTTAATATATGTGTGGCAGGTACGCATGGGAAAACAACCGTATCTACCATGATTGCCCATTTACTTCGCCATTCGAATTATGGCTGTAATGCATTTTTAGGAGGAATAGCCGCCAACTACAACACCAATTTTTGGAGCAGTAACCGGGAAGTATCGGTAATAGAAGCGGATGAGTACGATCGCAGTTTTTTAAAGTTATCTCCTGATATTGCTGTGATAACAGCAGTAGATCCTGATCACTTGGATATTTATGGTACAGCTGAAGAAGTAGAAAAAGCTTTTGAAGCATTTTCAAAAAAGGTAAAGCATGGAGGTGTACTCGTAAAACAAAAGAGTATTGAAAGTAGCGTTCAATTATTGGCTGATACAACCTATACATACAGTGGAAAAGAATTAACCGCTGATGTATATGCAACAAATATTCGTGTTATAAATGGAAGCTACCATTTTGATGTTACCGGGGCTAGTTGTAACATTCCGCAATTAATTCTTTCGATGGGTGGCTTACATAATATTGAGAATGCTGTAGCAGCAATTACGGTAGCTAACCAATTAGGGATTTCTGCAGATGCTATTCGGAATGCATTGGAAGATTTTAAAGGCGTAAAAAGACGATTTGAGTATAAAATTCGGGAGACGGATCAGGTTTTAATAGATGATTATGCCCATCACCCCGAAGAATTGCGCGCCTTAATTACCGGCGTGAAGAGTATTTTTCCAGGTGAACGAATTACATTGGTTTTTCAACCACACTTATTCAGCCGTACTCGTGATTTATGTGATGCCTTCGCTGAAAGCCTTGATTTGGCAGATGAAGTGATTTTATTACCTATCTATCCAGCTCGTGAACTTCCGATGGAGGGGGTAAGCAGCGAAATGATATTGGAAAAAATGAAGCATGCAAGAGTTCAGGTTTTATCAAAGGCAGACTGCTTACAACGGATCCTTCAGGATCGTCCTCCATTATTGGTAATGGCAGGTGCAGGTGATATCGATCAGTTAATTTTTCAGGCAACTCAACTCCTTCAAACAAATCCGCATGCGTAACTGGCCCTGGAAAAAAATATTCATCACTACAGCCTGGATCCTTTTTGGGGCAGGGGTGATGGTAGTATTTGGGGCTGCCATGAATAAAAAAGGGAAACATAGCTGCAAAGGGATTGAAGTGGTTCTTAAAACGCCTACCACTGATGTGTTTATTGATGAAAAAGATATTCGGCAACTGTTGGAGCAAACTTTTCATATTACCGGAACTGCCATCAGTAAGCTTCCTCTTCGTTCAATGGAATTATTGTTAAAGAATAATCCCTGGATTGCAGATGCCGAAATTTTCGTTGATAATAACGAACAACTTCATGCAATCATTGAGGAGCGACAGCCGATTGCACGAATATTCACACTTCAGCAAAATTCTTATTATATAGATAGTTCCGGAGTTCATCTCCCTTTGAGTGATAAAATGGTGGCACGAGTTCCGGTATTTACCGATTTCCCCTCCGATCAAGCAGTTTTATCGGTGCCAGATAGTTCGCTGATGCAAGATATCCTTTCAATCAGTCGCTATATAGCCGCCGATTCGTTTTGGATGGCCCAAGCGAGTCAAATTGCCATTGTTGCAGGAAATCAATTTGAAATCTATCCACTTACTGGCCGTCCAATAATTCGGATGGGTAACGGAAGCAATTTGGCAGAAAAGTTTCACAAGCTCGATGCCTATTTCAGAAGTGATTATTTTAAGTTGGGCTATACTCTATATCCTGTGATTGATGTACAATATTCCCGCCAATTAATAGGAATCCGGAACGCGGCCAATGGGGTAGATTCTTCTCGCTTTTATCAAGCCGTTCAGGGCATCAATCAACGAGTTACTGAATTGAGTGAGCCTGTAAGTGTAGCTGTAAAAGCCCCTTTATCGCCATCTCCAATTAAGGAAACGGCTATTGCGAAGAATTCAATCGCAGTTGGCTCAGTTTCAAAGGATAAAAATATTCAAAAAAATTACAATAAATTAACCAATCCTGCGTTATCAACTGAGGCTTTGTTGAAAAACAAACCAGCTTCTACTAATAAAAAACCAACAACAAAGCCAACTACAAAATCCGTTAAAAATCCAAATAACCAATAATCAATTGTATTCTACTACCAGCAAAGTATAGAAACGAACAAAATCAAACAACAACAAAAATCAGCGAATATGAATCAGCATGAAGCACCCATTATTGTAGGCCTCGACATAGGTACAACCAAAATCGCAGCCATTGCGGGCCGTAAAAATGAGTTTGGCAAATTAGAAATTCTGGGCTTTGGCCGCGCCAACAGTAATGGGGTACAGCATGGTTTGGTACTTAATATCGACCAAACCCGCAAAGCCATTCAGCAGGCATTGGAAGATTGCTATAAAAATAATCCCGAATTAGAAATAAAGGAAGTGTATGTTGGGATTGCTGGTCAGCATATAAAAAGTTTGCAAACACGCGGAGATATTGTTCGGCAGGATGCAGACACAGAAATCTATAAGCAAGAAATTGACCTGCTGATCAACAACCAGCGCAAAACCTTTATTCCTGCGGGCGATCAGATTATTGACGTGATTCCGATGGATTTTCATGTGGATAATATCCCCAATATCAAAGATCCCATTGGATACAATGGAGTGAAAGTGGGTGCCAATTTTCATATTATCACTGGCGACCGAAATGCCATACGTAATATCAACCGATCTGTAGAAAGAAGTGGCCTGATAACAAAAGACCTGGTATTGCAGCCACTCGCTTCTGCTAGTGCAGTTATGAGTGATTTAGATATTGAAGCCGGCGTTGCCATTTTAGATATTGGCGGCGGAACCAGCGATTTGGCTGTGTTTTATGAAGGAATATTGAAGCACACCGCTGTAATTCCATTTGGTGGAGAAAATATTACCAATGATATCAAAACAGGATTGGGTGTACTGAGAAGTCATGCCGAAGCCCTGAAAGTTCAATATGGAAGTGCCTTGGTAGATGCCGCTCAGTCGAATGCCTATATTACCATTCCCGGATTAAAGGGTATGCCTGCGCGGGAAATCAGCGTAAAAAATCTGGCAGGCATTATTCAAGCACGTATGGGTGAAATACTCGACTTTGTTTCTTTCCACCTAAAACAGGTGGGTTTAGAAAGTCGTGCTATGAATGGTGGGATTATTTTAACTGGTGGAGGTTCACAATTAAAACATCTGATTCAATTAACCGAATATATTACCGGATTAAATGCCCGCATCGGTTTGCCCAATGAACACCTGGCCCCCAACCATATCGAAGAATTGAAAAAGCCCATGTACTCAACCTGTATCGGTTTAATTTTA
>CAIUKP010000249.1 GCA_903899675.1 uncultured Bacteroidota bacterium
AACGTTATTTAAGAAATACAAACAGTAATACATGTTACAACCTAAAAGAAGCAAGCACCGGAAGCAACAAAAAGGACGGATTCGTGAAGTTGCCAAACGCGGAACATCCATATCTTTTGGTTCATTTGCCCTGAAAGCTTTGGAGCCTATCTGGTTAACCAATCGTCAGATTGAATCTGCTCGTCAGGCAATGACGCGTGCTATGAAAAGAGAAGGAAATGTATGGATTCGTATATTCCCCGATAAAATCATTACCCGTAAACCGGCCGAAGTACGTATGGGTAAGGGTAAAGGAAATCCAGAATTTTGGGCCGCAGTAGTTGAACCAGGTCGTATTATTTTCGAGTGCGACGGTGTAACTATGGAAACCGCTAAGGAAGCCATGAAATTGGCTGCTCAAAAATTACCAATTGCTACCAAATTTATCATCAGAAGAGATTTGCAGGCATAAAATCTATTAAAAAAGTTTACCCATGGCTACTAAACAAACATATGCATTTAATAAGTCGCTTAAAGAAATGAGTGCGACCGACCTTTCTGCAAAAATTCAGGATGATCAACTGAGATTAAAGAAGTTGGAATTTGCACATGCAATTTCCCCACTTGAAAATCCAATGAATATCCGTGTACTTCGCCGGGATATCGCTCGGTTGAAAACTGAATTGAAGAATAAAGAAATGGGCATCTAAACCATAAACTAAGAACAATGGCTGAAAGAAATTTACGCAAAACAAGAACGGGGGTTGTAACTAGTGATAAAATGGATAAAACCATCACCGTTGCTGTAGAAAGGAAAGTGAAACACCCCATCTACGGAAAGTTCGTTAAAAAAACTACCAAATTCCATGCACATGATGAAAAGAGTGAGTGTGGAGTAGGTGACGTTGTAAAAATTATGGAAACCAGACCGCTGAGTAAAACAAAGCGCTGGAGACTGATAGAGATTGTGGAAAAAGCGAAATAATTAAGAGCTCAGTAGAAAAAGCAGTAACAACCGGGTATACTTTTCTACTATCAAATTTCAAACAGAATAACAATGATTCAGCAAGAAAGCAGATTAAACGTAGCAGATAACAGTGGTGCAAAAGAAGTACTGTGTATCCGTGTGCTAGGTAACAGTGGCCAGGATTATGCCAAAATCGGCGACAAAATTGTAGTAACTGTAAAAGATGCTATCCCTGCAGGCGGTATTAAAAAGGGTACTGTATCAAAAGCAGTAATCGTAAGAACGAAAAACAAGCTTCGCCGTAAGGATGGATCTTATATTCGGTTCGATGATAATGCAGTGGTATTGTTGAATAATTCGGATGAACCAAGAGGTACCCGTATTTTCGGACCGGTTGCCCGTGAATTGCGTGATAAGGGATATATGAAGATTATTTCACTGGCTCCAGAAGTATTATAAAAACGTAACAGACAACTAATATTTACCAATTAAAAATAACTCCCCCGGGAGTTGGAGGGTACCATGAGTACAAGATTTAAACCTAAGTTCAACATCAAGAAAGGCGATACCGTTGTGGTGATTGCCGGTGATGGAAAAGACCTCAAGAAACCCCGCATTGTGCTGGAAGTGATTGTAGATAAGGGGCGCGTAGTGGTAGAGGGTATCAATATTGTAAAGAAGCATACCAAACCTTCTGCGCAAAATACCAAAGGTGGTATTATTCAGAAAGAAGCACCTATCAGCATTTCTAATGTGATGTTGTGGGATGTGAAAGCTGGAGAAGCTACCCGTATTAAAAGAAGCCGCGAAGAAGGAAAATTAGTTCGTATTTCTAAAAAATCAGGGGAGGTAATCAAATGAGTACAGTAAAATACACTCCGAGACTGGCCGATAAATATAGCAAGGAAGTAGTTCCTGCTCTAATGAAAAAATTTTCATACAAATCAATCATGCAGGCACCTCGCCTCGAAAAGATCTGTATCAACCGTGGCGTAAATGGTGCAGTTACCGACAAAAAGTTGGTGGATGTAGCAGTTGATGAACTGAACATGATCACTGGTCAAAAAGCAGTTCCCACCCTTTCTAAAAAAGACATCTCAAACTTCAAACTACGTAAGGGCATGCCAATCGGTGCACGGGTAACTTTGCGCGGTGAAAAAATGTACGAATTCCTCGATAGACTAGTTTCTGTTGCCCTACCTCGTGTACGTGACTTTAAAGGAATCAGTGATAAAGCTTTTGATGGCCGTGGTAATTACACTCTTGGCGTTACTGAGCAAATCATTTTCCCTGAAATTGATATCGACAAAGTAAATAAAATTACTGGTTTAGACATCACGTTCGTTACAACGGCAAACACCAATGAAGAAGCTTTCGAATTGTTGAAAGAATTGGGAATGCCTTTTAAAAATGTTAAAAAAGAAAACAACTAATACCCATGGCAAAAGAATCCATCAAAGCCAGACAGAGAAAGCGTGAGCAAATGGTAGCTAAATACGCTGATAAGCGGAAAGCCCTAAAAGCAGCCGGAGATTATGCCGGTCTTGACAAGCTTCCTAAAAATGCTTCTCCTGTTAGATTAAAAAATCGTTGTCAGCTAACGGGTCGTCCTAAAGGGTACATGCGATATTTTGGTATCTCGAGGATTATGTTCCGCGATATGGCACTGAATGGCATTATTCCAGGTGTAAAAAAAGCCAGCTGGTAATTTTTGCTTAACAAACTCATTTTGAACTGATTTAATTCAAATAATTATGGTAACTGATCCTATAGCAGACTTCCTCACCAGAATCCGCAACGCACAAATGGCCGGTCATAGACTGGTTGAGATTCCTGCTTCCAACATGAAAAAGCGCATGACTGAAATCTTGTATGAGCAGGGATATATCCTGAAGTACAAATTTGAAGATGATAATAAACAAGGGCTGATTAAAATTGCCCTTAAGTATGATCCTCAAACTAAGCAAGCCGCTATTCGCTCTTTGGAAAGAGTTAGTCGTCCTGGTTTGCGTCAGTATGCAAAGCCAGCAGAAATTAAGCGGGTAATCAATGGTTTGGGAGTTGCCATTTTGAGCACCTCAAAAGGCGTGATTACAGATAAGCAGGCTAAAGCACAGAATATTGGTGGTGAAGTTCTTTGTTACATCTATTAATACTTCGGCTGGTTCTATAATTAAGCCTTTAGTCGGGGCTGAACAAGAACCAGACAATTTTATAAAAAATAAATAAATCGACTATGTCTCGTATAGGAAAACAACCCGTTACAATTCCAGCTGGCGTAACCATTACATTGAGTGCCGATCATGTGGTAACTGTAAAGGGTCCCAAAGGTGAGCTGAAAGAATCTATCAATCGTGATATTTCAGTTGAGGTGAAGGATGGTCAGGCAATTTTAACCAGACCAACAGATCAGATTCGTCATCGTGCCATGCACGGACTATATCGTTCTTTAGTTAGTAATATGGTAAAGGGCGTTACAGAGGGATTCAAGAAAGATCTTGAATTAGTAGGGGTGGGTTTTAAGGCTGCCAACACTGGAAATGTTCTTGACCTTGCACTGGGATATTCTCACAATATCATTTTCGAAATTCCAAAAGAATTGAAAGTAACTACCTTAACTGAGAAAGGTCAAAACCCTAAAATTTTTCTAGAGGGAGTTGATAAGCAATTAATTGGGCAGGTAGCTGCCAAATTGCGCAGCCTCAGAAAGCCTGAACCATACAAAGGAAAAGGGGTTAAATATATTGGGGAACAATTGAGAAGAAAAGCAGGTAAGGCTGCTGGTAAATAGGAATTAAAAATTTTAAATCGTAACAGCTTTCCGGCAGAATCGGTGAGCACAAATAGAATACCATGAGTAAATTGATTCAAAGGCAAAAAATCAGATTCCGCATTCGTAAAAAGATTGCCGGAACTGCTGTAAAGCCTCGTTTGTCAGTTTTTAGAAGTAACGCTGAAATCTATGCACAGCTGATTGATGATGACAATAGCGTAACGCTTGCTTCCGCTTCTTCTCTCGACAAAGACATTCAAGCTCAAAAAACTACTAAAATAGAAAAAGCTAAAATGGTTGGGAATGCTATTGCACAAAAATCACTAGCACTCGGTTTGCAAACTTGTGTATTTGATAGAGGTGGCAATTTATACCATGGTCGGGTTAAATCCTTAGCGGATGGTGCCCGGGAAGGCGGACTTCAATTTTAATCGTAAACGACTCATTCAATATTTAATTTCAGACAAATGTCTAAACTCAACGTAAGTAAAGTAAAAGCAGCCGGGGAAATGGAGCTGAAAGATAAGGTGGTTGCTATTAATCGTGTAGTTAAAACCACAAAAGGTGGTAGAACATTCAGTTTTTCGGCGCTTGTAGTAGTAGGAAATGAAAATGGAGTAGTAGGTCACGGACTCGGAAAAGCAAAGGAAGTACAGGAAGCTATTTCTAAAGGTATTGAAGATGCCAAAAAGAATATGGTGAAAGTGCCTATTATGCATGGAACCATTCCACATGAGCAATTAGCTAAAGATGGTGCTGCCAAAGTGTTAATAAAGCCAGCCGCTCACGGAGCAGGTGTAATTGCCGGAGGTAGTATGCGTGCCGTATTGGAAAGTGCAGGTGTAACCGACGTTTTGGCAAAAAGTTTGGGTTCAGCCAACCCGCACAATGTGGTAAAAGCAACTATAAAAGCTTTAGCTATGTTGCGGGAGCCAGTTCAAGTTGCAAAAACACGCACGCTCAAATTGAGTAAAGTATTTAACGGATAATCAGGGTGTACCCCTTAAATAACAGTTATGAAAAAAGTTAAAATCACACAGGTAAAAAGCGGAATCGATCGTTCGGAGCGTCAGAAAAAAACATTGGTTGCTTTAGGTTTGAAAAAGCTGAATGCTTCTAAAGAAGTAGAAGCTACTCCGCAAATACTTGGCATGATTCAGAAAGTGAGCCATTTGGTGAAAGTGGAGGAATTGGCATAATTCGCTTTTTCCCGCATCTATATACATTTATTTATTAACGCGAGGGGTGATTCCCCGTAAGTTCAAACATCAATATATGAAACTGCACACACTCAAACCTGCCAAAGGTTCTACACACAAAGCAATCAGAATTGGTCGTGGAGAGGCTTCCGGTAAAGGAGGTACATCTACTAAAGGTAACAAAGGTGGACAAAGCCGAGCCGGTTATAAAAGCAAAATGGCCCACGAAGGTGGAC
>CAIUKP010000250.1 GCA_903899675.1 uncultured Bacteroidota bacterium
ATTGGCGGGCATTCGAAAGAAAGCGCCGGTGGCAACTGGCATATATCAAAATATTCAATCTCGATTTCCCGGCCAGCACGAAAAATTGGTTACTAACCGGTTACAGGGCTTTTCTAATCCAACCCAGTTTTTAAAAGATACCAGCGGGTATGCCATTCGATTTTTAAAAGACAACTCATCTGAGCAGGATTTCAGTCCGGTATATTTTCAAAAAGGCATCTTATTTGTTTCCAATCGTTTTGCCGGACCAGAATCTGAAAAAGAATTTGGTTGGGATGGATTGCCGTATGCAAGGGTGTATACCATTCCTGATGATTATATGCTGAGAACCTTGGATACTATGCCAGTTAGAAAAGAGCGTGATCAGAAAATAAATATCATTATCAACGATGATTATACACCTACTACTTCGAATGATAACAATATTCGGATAGATTATCGGAGGGTAGAAAGAACCCGATCTCTGGTTCAATCCAACCCACTCAGTCGTTTTTCCGACCAGTTTAGTTCATTGTATAATTATGGTTCCCTTTGTTTCAATCAATCTGAAACCAAAATTTACTTTACTCGCAATTCGCTTAAATCAAATACCCGAAAACATCATCTCGAAATCTGCGAAGCAACCCTCGATAAGGCAGGGTGGGTAAATGTGCGCGTAATGGCATTTGTAAATAACGACTACGACTATTTTCATCCTGCCCTAAGTAAAGATGAAAAGCGGTTGTATTTTTCCAGCAATCAGCCCGGTGGAAAAGGCGGGGCCGATGTATATTATTTTTCATTACACCCCGACTCTGCCAAATCTAACCCCGTTTTACTAGATGATCGAATCAATACAGAAGGAGATGAATTGTTTCCAACTATTACGGGCGACACTTTATTTTTTAGCAGCAATGGATTGCCGGGATTGGGCGGCTTAGATCTTTTTGCTATTCGCCTTTCCGAAAATGGAATTTCTGGTGAGCCTGTAAATGTGGGAGCCCCTTTTAATTCCAGTTATGATGATTTTGGATTGATATGGAAATCTGATAAGCGAAAGGGATTGTTTGCTAGTAATCGATTGGGGTCGGATGATATTTTTACCATTGAGGCACTAAAGTATCCCATAAAAGTTACCGGCTCTGTGTTTGATGCTTCAACCGGAAAAGAACTAACCGGTGTTCGGGTTTTGTTGAAACAGGATGATCCTTCTTCCTTACCCGATCAACAGATGCTTACTGAATTATATGGCGCTTATCGTTTTGAAGGAAGATCCCGCCAGTCGTATACTTTGTATTTTACCAAAGAGGGATATTATACCGATTCTATCAAGGTTAACAAAGATTCAATTATCAATGATTTGCAGATACCCTCTTTACTGATGCGTCCTATCCCACCACCTCCTCCAGCGCCTAAACCCGTTGATACGGATGGAGATGGAATAGAAGATGCATTGGATAAATGTCCAGATTTGGCGGGATTGACCTCCAATAACGGATGTCCTGAAATTCAGAAAAAACTGAATGAACTGGCCAAACTCGTATTCTTTGAAACCGATAAAGACGTATTGACTGCCGCTGCTTATACTCCATTAGATGAAGCGATTAAAATATTACTCACTTATCCGCAAACCACTTTAATTATAGAAGGGCATACCGATAATGTAGCTGGAAAAGCTTATAACCTAAATTTATCGCAAAGAAGGGCAAATCGGGTTAAGAATTATTTAATCAGTAAAGGAGTTGTGGCTAATCGGTTTACGAAAGTGGTTGGTTATGGAATGGAACAACCGATTGCAGACAATGCCAGTTCGGAAGGGCGGGCACAAAATAGAAGGGTTTATATCAAGGCACAGTTTTATGAATAATTAAATGCGGGCTTTAGTTGCGTACAAATAACCATCCATTAATTTTCAGCTTAAATTATACAGCATGAATCGTTTTTTTGCAATACTGATCCTATGCTTTACACTTGTTGTAGGTAAGGCCCAACAAGTAACCCTTTTTGCTGATTGCAACTTTAGGGGATATTCGGTAAACTTACCTCCCGGAAATTACACAGCGGCTCAGCATGGCATGCGGATAAGAGATTTGTCTGCCATTAATATTCCTCCCGGCATGTCGGTAAATTTATTTACACAGGATTTTTTTAATGGACATTATATCACCCTAAATCGGTCTACTGCCTGTTTACTAAACGAGCAGTTTAACGATCAGATGGTTTCTATTCAGGTAATGAATAATGGTTTTGTAAATCAGTATCCGGATGCCCCTGTTATTTTCTACAATCGATGCAATTATCAGGGAAATCAAGAGCCGCTACAAGAAGGTACTTATTATAGCATACCCATGGGGTTTATTACCATACAGGCTATGCGGGTTGCGCCGGGCTTTGGTGTGATTGTTAGAAAGGAAACTGGTTTCGGATCTAACATACAGGTTATAAATGAAGAGTACCGGGCCGACCAAAATTGCTTAAAAATATTATGGGGTGCAGCTGTTAAAGCCGTATTTGTTTATCGACTAGGCAATGTAAATCCGGGCAACTGGTCGCAGGTACCTAATCCGCCGCCTCCCGTTCAAAACTTTCAACAAGGAGCTGTTGTATACACCGATCCCTTCTTTAGAGGAAGAACGCAACTACTGTATCCAGGGGCCTATCGCGGTTATCAGTTAACGCAGGTGGGTGAAAATGCCATCTCTTCCATTATGCTGGCTCCCGGCTATCGGGCCATTGCTTTTACTGGTTCTAATTTTGATGGTGCTTCTATCATTTACAATAGTTCTAATAATAACTTGCATAGCGGTTATCCCAGTTGGGGAAATCGCATTCGTTCCATTATAGTAGAGCGGCTGAGCCATCAACCTAATATTATACAACCCATTACTCCGCCGCCTCCACCTCCGCCAGTAATCAATAATAACTCCAATTCGGTTATTATGTATGCGGATGCAAATTTTAGAGGAGCTGCTCAGGCTTTTCCTATCGGTAATTATCGTGGCTATCAACTTAATGTTGTTGGTCAGCGTACCATATCATCCCTAAGTGTGCCCCCCGGGTTAAAAGTGGTTGCCTATGAGGGGCCTGAGTATAATGGAGCCTCCAGAGAAATCGAACGAACAGTAGATAATCTGGTACAAGAGGGCCTCGGATGGAATGATCGTATCTCATCTTTTATCGTTCAAAGAAATAATGGTGCTCCTGCCCCTGTTATCGGTCGCCCCGAACCCGTTATGCAGCCAAATGGTATGCCACCAGCAAGACCACAACCCAGTACTAATAGCCAGCCCAGTGGGGTATTTGCTTATGCCGATTCCTATTTCTCAGGTGCAGTTCAGCAATTGATGATGGGACACACCAATGGCAGTCAGCTAAATCTTGTGGGTCAACGTACCATCTCTTCCATCAAAATTCCACCCGGTATAAAAGTAACTGTGTACGAAGGGGCTAATTTTGATGGAGATTTTCGGATACTATCTTATACAATCGACAACTTTGCTGCTGAAGGCCAGGGTAGATGGAACGATCGAATTGGCTCGATGATAGTTGAAAGAAACAACTAGCTAAATAAATAACCATAAAAAGGCCACACTATAAGCAGGTAGTTTTTAAAGTTTTATACCCTTCTCATACCCCTGTGGAACCTGTTTTTTTACAACCGCAAGTAAATGTTTTACGTTTACAATTTCTTCTGTTTCCGATAGGGGTAATGAAATTTTCCATGCCTGTTCTACTGAGTTCAATAAATAATTCCATTCCCAGTCCGACATATCTAATTCTTTTTTAAGATTAGTACTGGGTCTCAGTGCAGGTGATTCGATGTTTAATTTCTGCTGTAGAATTTTCCGTAAAGTGATAAATGGCTGCATGGCTTCCTATTTTATAAAGGATACCTATAC
>CAIUKP010000251.1 GCA_903899675.1 uncultured Bacteroidota bacterium
CTGGCGTAATATAATTGGGCGATTTATTTTCCTTTGGGAAGTCAGGATCAATCAAAAAATAAACACGCACATTCGCTAAATTTTTTGCTGTGGGAGCTTCATCTAGCAAACCGGGTGTGATCCCATACTTTTCCCATATATAATTTACAAAAGAGAATCCCCCATTGTCTCTTTCTTTCCATTTGTAATGAAACACCACTTGATTTCCGAATGCATCTTTTTTAGTTTCTCGGTTAAAATAATTATCCATTAACACTTGTTTACCCTTACCTACAGACTGGGTAGGTATCAATTCAATTTCATTGATTGCCATAAGAGCCGCACCTAATCCTTTAGGGTCATCCCGAATAACAGGTTCACTCATATAATAAGCAAAACTACCATCCCGGTAGGGAGTACCCCCCAAGCCGGAAACCTTTACCGTACCATCTAAATGAACCAATCCAGCCTCCCGCTTTAAAAAATGGGTACGTATCCCCTGGAATCCTTTTTGGGCGGTGGCTGCATAGCGCTCGGGCAAATACCCCTTGCGCACCGATTTTGCAAAAAAATAAACAAACTGAGCCGCAGCAGAAGCTTCCCAATAATTTTTAGCCGAATCTTTGCCAGTATAAGCTAAAATATCTTTCCACAAACCGGTAACTGGATCTTGTTGTTGTTGAATAGCTTTTGCTACTTGAGTAATTAATTGCGTTAAAACAATTCGTTTTGGATGATTGGTGGGAAAATAGTCCATCACATCAACCAAAGCGGCACAATACCAACCCATCGCCCTTGCCCAAAAATGAGGCGCATGCCCACGGCTGCCGATTGACCAATTCATTTGCTTGGAGGCATCGTAAGCATGATATAATAGTCCGTTCGCAGAATCCCGTGTATTTTTCTCGGCTTCTTGAAATTGCAATACGATATCGTCCCAAACAGAATCTGCTCTGCTAATACTTGCATACGCTGCATAAAAGGGTGCTTCCATATATAACCCATCCAGCCATTGTTGATTGGGGTATATTTTTTTGTGCCAAAAAGCTCCCCCCGAAGTTCTGGGCTGCTGCTGTAATTGCTGATAAAGAATTTGGGCAGCCTTTAGGTATTTTTCTTTTTGCGTTACTTGATATAACATCAATAACAACTTGCCATTATTGATATTATCTAAATTAAAATCTGTTGACTTATAGGTTTTAATAGAGCCATCCTCTTTAACAAAATAATCTACTTGCTTCTGAATGTAGTTAAAAAAACGGGCATCACCAGTTGCTAACCAAACACCCTCTATACCCTGTAACAATACACCCATATCATACGTCCACTTAGCAGGCTTATTATCCAATGAAAATGAATCTTTCCAATTGTTCATAATGGTAGCTGCCATCTCTTGGGATAAAGGCATCTGCTGGCTTTTAGCATTTAGCAGACTCAAAAGGAGGAAAGAGGAGAATATAAATTTATTCATTTGAAAAGTATAGATTGAGGGGTAGCACCGGATATAGTAGAGAATGACTTTTCAGCAGACTGATATACTGTATTTGTAAAAATGATTTGATTACTGCGATCGCCTGAAACCAAACACAATAATTGAGCACCTTTATTAAATTGAATTTTTTCAAAGTTGAGTCGACTACCTTGCATGATATGAATGAGCGGATTGGTATTTTTAGCAGACACCCGCACATTGGAAAAGCTACACTGAGTAGCTTCTTGTATGTCGACTCCTTTATTAGATTGAAAAATCATATTGCTAAATGCAATCTGCTGAATAGGTGCTTCGGGTAGTCCGCGAATAAATACGGCAGTTTCAGCGCCAGCGCATTGAACATTTTGTATGGTAAAATTTTTAAAAATTGGAGTTGTTTCATTAAAAGGCTTTGCCTCAATTGCAGGCAATTCTCGTTGTTCTCCGGCTGTAGGGATGGGATCTTTTGCCATGTAATACATATCAAACAAAATGGCTTCTCCCACTATGTCTTTCATATAGATATCTGATATGTGAATGTTTTCAACTACCCCTCCTCTTCCTCTGGCCGACTTAAACCGAAGCCCAATATCTGTTCCAATAAAGGTACACTTACTAACAGAAATATTTTTGATGCCTCCACTCATTTCACTACCAATAACAAAACCTCCATGAGCAGCATACACCAGGCAATTGCGGATGGCAACATTTTGGGTGGGCATATTTCTTTTTCTACCCGCCTCATCTCTTCCACTTTTCATACATAGGGCATCATCTCCTACATCAAAAATTGAATTTTCTATCAATACTCCATCACAACTTTCCACATCAATCCCATCCCCATTTTGTGCATACCAGGGATTTTTAACCAGCACATTTTTAACAGTAATATTCCGGCTCATCAATGGATGCAAACACCAAGCAGGAGAGTTTTGAAAAGTTACCCCTTCCAATAAAACAATCGAACATTTTTCTAATACCACTAAATTGGGGCGAAGAAAATCTTTAACTGATAGATAAAAGGATGCATCTTTTTGGTCGGCAACAACCCCAGGATTCTGAAAAGTAGACCCTAACAAAGAACTGGCAGTTGGATACCAGGTTTTTTTATCATCGCTCAACAATCCGCCAGAACTGATTTTCTTTTTCCATTGGGTCTCAGTAAGTTTTTCTTTTTTTACCATCCTCCATGCATCTCCATTACCATCAATTACTCCCATTCCTGTAATAGCAATATTGGTGGCCCCAATTGCATAAATAGGTGCCTGATTTCTCATTTGATCTACCCCTTCCCAACTTACTTTTTGTAAACGATATTGGTTAAAATCAGCAGTAAATAACAAAGTAGCTGAAGGAGAAAGATGTAAGTTGATATTACTCTTTAATTCAATTGGCCCGGTTAACCATAAGCCTGGAGGAATTACCACAACGCCCCCTCCTTTATTAGATAACTGATCAATTGCCCGATTAATAGAGATTGTATTTAGGGTAAAGCCATCACTTACAGCACCCAATTGCATAATGCTCAACGTGTCTTTCTTAAATTTTGGCAAGGGTACGTTAACCTGAGTTTGAGCAAATAACTGCGGGAAACATCCACTACCCATCAACAATAGCAAACAGATACCAATTCTATTTCTCATAGCGGTGTAAGTAACCATACTGGTTCTGTGCCCTAAAGCTGGCTGAAAATTCATACCGCGCAACAATAACTTTGCAGTCAGCCATTGCTTTTCCAATTTTTTATTCATGTGAGTATACATCATTTTAATAGGGTTAGTTCTGGATTCCAGCTTCCAAAAATGTTTTCTAGGGTATATTTTCCTGCTTCTTCGGCAGTAAGTTGGTGAGACCAAGGTGCCCGGGTTGAAGGGCTAGCGCCAGGTCCAGTACTTTTATATTCACTATAACGTGCGGTTAGTTCGTTCGCTGGATTTTTCCAATTGTTCCAACCTTCGGGAACAATATGTGCATCCATGCGGCAATGTAGGTAGGTTACACTGGCGGTAGGCGACCAGGGCCTACCCAATGAAACTTTATGAATAGATGTATCCGCTGTTAATTTGCAGTTGATAAATACAAATCCAAAAGGGATGATGGAATTGGTTGAGGCTGCAGTAACATGACTATTTTTTTTGCTGTGAACATGACAGTTTTTAAATACAGCAGTAGCGGCACCAAAAATAAAGTCAGTAGTTCCCTCTATATAACAATCCTTAAAATATTGCTTCACACCGCTTCCGCTTAAAAATAAAGCATCCTGGTTTGCCACAATCTTACAATTGCGTAAAACAGATCGGGTACCCTCTATCCGAAGGGCTACCGCTTGCCCGGCTGAAAATCCTGCCGTATTAGAAAAAGTAATATTTTCTGCGGTAAAATTATTGGCATATATCAGTGTAGAAGCGCAAGTCCATGTATTCAGCGTATCCCCATTAGATAATTGGGTGCCTGCATGATTATGGTAGGTGAGTACCGTACTGTCTTTATCTTCTCCTATCAGATGAATAAAATTTTTTCTCGCATCTACTATGATGGGTTCCTGGTATATGCCTTTCTTAATATAAATAAAATAAGGGATATCAATACCAGGAGGAACGGCGTCTAATGCTTTTTGAACTGATCTAAAATCAGCAGGTCCGGATTGGGCAACTACTATCTTCTTTTGCGCCATGGCACTCACAATACAAAAAAAGGCAACTGATATGAAAAGTAATTTTTGCAAAAGAATTCTATTTTTTTTCTATCGGGGATACGATTCTTTGAGCGAGTGCAGGAATATTTTTCTTTATATCTGCTAATACTATTTGGGCAATTAACCTGGCACCCAACTCATTAAAATGGGTGTTATCCTCTTTTCCACCAGGATAATTTGGATGTTCTCCGGGTTGTAATTGAAGAAACAACAATCGGGAATTATCTACCCCCATGCGCTGAAATAAATTACGACTGGCACTATCCAAATCAATACAATAGATATTCATCTGCTGGGCTACTTCAAGTACCAATGGAGAATATTTTTCGTGGGTAGCCAGCGCAGTTCCATTTTTATCAAATTTTCTTCTCGAGACTGGAGTAAGTAAAATGGGTATACCTCCTTTTTGGGTAACTTGATCAATAAAAAAATGAAGGTTGATTCGAAAAGAATCCGGGCTGGTATACCGATCTACTTTTTCAGGAGATTCATCATTATGACCAAATTGAATAAATACATAATCCCCCGACTGTAAAGAGTCAACTATATTTTTCCATATCCCCTCCTGAATAAAGGTTTTAGTACTTCTTCCATTTTTTGCTTTATTGATTACCGTAATGGAAGAATCCCAAAATAATTCAAATGGCATACCCCAACCCGTTTCTGGATAGGCTTTTTTTTCTTTTATACTCATGGTAGAATCGCCTGCTAAAAAGAGGTGTACTTTTCTTTTTCCAGGATAAATGAATCCCATTGTTATAAGTATTAAGATGAAAAGTATCCAATATTTCATAGGGCAATACTATTTATATAGAGTTCAATATTGGAAATCAGTTTATCTAAAGTGAATAAAATTGCATCGGATGCATCTCTCGGATTTAATCCCTGAGAAATCTCCCAGCTATCTGGAATACCATCCTGATCAGTATCTACTGCAGGCTGACCTTTCTTGAGTGCCGGCCAGGCTGTTTGACTGATTTCGTAGGGGGTACCATGTGGAAAGCCTCCTTGCACATCTATGAATTTTCCGGTTCGGCTAATTACATTCTGAATAATCCGCTGATCCAACGTGTCTCTTCTATAGCTTGCACCCACTCCTATTAATACCCTTTTGTAAGCGTCTACTGCTGTTTCATTGGTAATGGATATAAAGGGATGTGGTTGTTGCATTAAAATTTTGCTATTAGTTTCCCCAACGGATCCACTCAACCGAATACCGGCAGAATTATCTTTAGTAATATCTTCGGCTTCATCTACATAATTTCCGGTTACATACCATTTACCAAACCCAATTGTCGAACTTTTTCCCGGATTGGCAATCTGATATCGAACTGCCGTTTCCGTATCCGGCCCATATTTAAAATAATTATTTACCAGATTATAATTGCCCCCTTCCCCAGCATAAATATTATTGTTACCCCAATTATAGATTACATTATTTCTAAAGTCTACTAATTCATTGGGCGCATTTCTAATACCGTCAAATCGAGGGGTACGACTTTTACAATGTGCAAATAAATTATGGTGTGCTGATAAGTGAGCGCCTCCCCAAATAGCACCATATCCATGCTTTTCAAAATCAGCATCGCCTTGTTCAAAATGAACAGAATAGTTTAAGGGTTCTGCAATCAAATTCCATTGGAGGGTTGTACTATCACCTGCATAAACAGAAAAGCACTCATCTGTGCTCCAACTGATGCTGCAATGATCTATAACAATATTTTTTTTTCGGGTACCTCCCAAAGCATCATCCCCTCCATTTCCATTTACTTTCAGGGGTAACTGAAATTGATCCCCCATCCGAAAGCGCATATAACGAAGAATTATATTATCTCCACCCAAACTAACAGACTGATCGGCTATACAAATTCCTTCACCCGGTGCTGTTTGCCCTGCAATCGTTACATTCCCCTTAATGCTTACTTTTTTCTTTAAATGAATGGTGCCTGAAACGGCAAATACAATCACCCGGGTTTTATTTGATTCTGCGGCCTCA
>CAIUKP010000252.1 GCA_903899675.1 uncultured Bacteroidota bacterium
CGCTAGGAACAATCATAGAAAGATCCCCGTGTAGCCACCGAACGCAGTGAGAGACTGCACGGTTTGGAATGAGAATCCTACTCGCAAAGGCGCGCAGTCCCTCATTATCATTCGGCGACTACGCTAGGAACAATCATAGAAAGTTCCCCGTGTATTACGCCCAGGCGTACTGCACGGTTTAGAACGAAAATGTTCATCCGCAAAAGCGCATAGTTCGCCTATGGCGGACCATGCTAGGAAAAAAACAGACCTAACTGTTCCCTAAGTAGTTCGCCATTGGCGTTCTATGTTGTTTTTCTACCACTTATATAAAAAAAAAGGCCGTTGTTAAATCTAGCAGTGATATTAGTTACAAATGATGTAAATTCAAATTACCATTTTCAATCATAAAAGCATTTTTTCATCAATCAATCCTTTTTATGCAACTAGTAATTTCAAATTTGTCTAAAAAGTACCCCAATGGAGTACAAGCCCTGAATAATGTGAGTTTAACCATTAAAGAAGGCATGTTTGGTTTATTAGGTCCCAATGGGGCTGGAAAATCATCCCTGATGCGAACGATAGCAACATTACAAGAGGCGGATAGCGGTAGTATTTTTTTGGATGATTTAGATGTATAGAAAGAAATAGAAGCAGTGCGTAAAATTTTGGGATACTTGCCGCAAGATTTTGGGGTATATCCGAAAATCAGTTCCGAACAAATGATGGATCACATTGCATGTTTAAAAGGAATCAGCAATGCCAAGGAAAGAAAACAAACAGTAGACAATTTATTAAACAGGGTAAACTTATATGCGGATAGAAAAAAGGGGTTGGGTACCTATTCGGGTGGTATGAAACAACGATTTGGTATTGCGCAAGCTTTGTTGGGCAATCCTAAGTTAATTATTGTAGATGAGCCTACTGCAGGATTAGACCCAGCAGAAAGAAATCGGTTTTATAATTTATTAAGTGAAATAGGTAATAATACAATTGTAATTCTTTCAACCCATATAGTGGAAGATGTAAGAACGCTTTGCAGCGATTTTGCCATCATTTGTAAAGGTGAATTACTGCGTAACGATCAACCAGATGAAGCGGTAAATGAATTAGAAGGAAAAATTTACACTCGATCTGCAGATAAAGTAACGATTCAACATTTAAAAGATCAGTACCAAGTAATCAGTGTACAGATGAAAAGTGGAATGTTAAGTGTTCGAATTTTCAGCGACACCAATCCAGGAGGTGATTTTAAAGCGGCTGCGCCTGCATTGGAAGACGTTTACTTTCATCAGATAGCTTCTAAAATGGATATGGTAACTATTTAAGCACATTCAAATATTACGTATATGTTTTGGCAAATTTTTAAGTTTGAGTTGGCTTATAGATCGAAAAGACCGGCTTCCTATATTTATTTTTTCATATTTTTTCTAATTGGTTTTATTTCAATTGCAACAGGCTCCTCACCTGCTTCAGAAAAAGTATTTCACAATGCACCCTGGACGATTGCAGATGGTACCATTACTTTTAGCCTATTGATGATGTTGGTTTGCTCTGCCATAATGGGTGTTCCATTGTACAGAGATATTGAACATCAAACCCGCCAGTATTTATTTAGTTACCCGATTACCAAGGGCGGCTATTTTTGGGGAAGATTTTTTGGATCTTTTTTTTACGTGGTAATTATTGGAACCGCTTTTAATTGGGGATGCTTATTAGGTGCTTATTTAGGACCTGTTATGGGACAAGTACCCGCAGAAAGAATTGGGAATTATGGATTATGGAATTACATGGAGCCTGTATTCTTGTATGGAATAGGCAATTTACTTTTGGCTTCTTCTATTTTCTTTGCTCTGGTAGCAATAACCAGAAATGTAAAAGTTGTTTATAGTGCAAGTATTCTTCTATTGATTGGATATCTATTGTCGAATTTTTTATTGAGAGATTTAGAAAAAAGGGAATTGGTAAAATTATTAGACCCTTTTATGATCAATACTTTTACGTTAGAAACGCGTTACCTAACACCTTATGAAAAAAACAACTTGGTATTGCCATTTACAAAAGTATTTTTATTAAATCGTTTAATTTGGATAGGCATTTCCATTTTCATTACAGCCTTCGCCTATTGGCGTTTTAGTTTCACTGCATTTTTAAATGCTGAAACAACCAAAAAAAGCAAGAAGAAGCTAACCGAAGAAAAAAAACCCATTGGACAGCCACTAAAAAGTGTATTACAAGATTTTTCTCAAGGATATATGCGTAGAGTTTGGTGGAGACTAACTAAAATTGAGTTTGTAAACATTATTCGTGACAATTATTTTAAAGCAATTTTATTGGGTGGATTGGTTTTTTTAATTATTGATTTTTGGATTGGAAATACATTGTACAGTGTACCTGATAGACCATTGACCATTTTTTTAATGGATTATAAAAGTTACGATTACAACATTTTTATATTTATCATTTTATTGTTTTACTCTGGCGAAACCATTCATAGAGAAAAAACAACTCGA
>CAIUKP010000253.1 GCA_903899675.1 uncultured Bacteroidota bacterium
AAAGAAGATCCTTCAAAGAAGGCTGCTGCCTCCGAATTAATAAAAAAAGGGCGATCCAATTTAAGTAAGTCACTTACCTCAGTAGTTGCCAAGCAACAGACTACTCCTTGTGGTAATCCACATGAATATATGAGTATGGCCGCCTATTTCTGGCCTGATCCCACTAAGCCGGATGGATTGCCTTATATCAGAAAAGATGGTCAACGAAATCCAGAAAATGCAAAAGTACCGGATCACAAATCCATGGATGATTGGATTTCATGGGTTACCTCCCTAACTTGGTCGTACTATTTATCAAAGGATGAAGTGTTTGCTCAAAAGGCAGTTGGGTTTTTACGATTCTGGTGCATCGATTCGGCTACTTATATGATACCCAATTTGAATCATGCTCAAATCATAAGGGGCATCGATACGGGAAGAGGGATTGGAATTATTGATATCCATCAATTACCCGATTTATTGGAGGGACTCCAATTGCTGGAGAATTCTGCTGCATTTACTATTAATGATCGGAAATTGGTTAAACAATGGTTTCGTGATTTACTTTACTGGCTGAGAAATAGCGAGAATGGAAAACAGGAAATGCGAACAAAAAATAACCACAAAACTTTCTATGAGGGATTGGTCGCTTCTCTAGCGATATATGTAGGTGAATATGCGGTGGCGGATGAGATTTTTGCCAATGCTCCCCAACTTATGCTAAGTCAGATAAAGGAAGATGGCATGCAGCCGCTAGGAACCGAACGGACCAACGGTTTATCTTATTCCATCTTTAATCTGGTAGCCTGGTTTCAACTGGCCACACTTGCCGAAAATAGAGGAGTTGACTTATGGAATTACCCTTCTGCCTCAAATCCACGCATGAAAAAAGCATTAGATATGCTGCTGCCTTATGTTTCAGGAGAAAAAAAATGGATTACCCAACAAATTGGTTCATTCGAGCCGGAGGATTATTACAGGCTTACTGATAAAGCGGCATTAAAATATAACAACAGTGCTTATAAAGGATTGGGAAATGCCAAGCAAAACACTACTATTCCAATCCATAATTTATTTTACCGTTGATGTGTTGATTTAAATGAATAAAATCAGCTTTACCATACCGATTGCTGCTTATTTTATTTAATTTGCAAGTATCCTTTCTGTTTCAATTCAGCGATAGGGGTACCTACACATATGAAATTATCTATCCTATTCAAAAATGAATGGACTATAGCGGTAGTTGCTGCCCTGCTTTATATCCCCTTTTTAGGTCATGTTCATTTGTTTGATTGGGATGAAATCAATTTCGCCGAAAATGCCCGCGAAATGATAACCTCCGGTAATTACTTTTCAGTACAAATGAATTATGAGCGATTTACTGAGAAACCTCCACTATTCTTTTGGCTGCAGGTTTTGAGTATGAAAATTTGGGGTATCAATGAAATGGGTGCCCGATTCCCAAATGCTATGACAGGGATGGCGACTTTGATAGTGCTTTTTAGAATTGGGAAATCTTTGATAGATGTTGCCTTCGCGCGAATTTGGGTGATGGTTTATCTGGGAACCTTCTTTACTTTTTTGTA
>CAIUKP010000254.1 GCA_903899675.1 uncultured Bacteroidota bacterium
AATAAACCGAAAATTTTTATTGTGAATGGAATTGACTAACCGGTTGAGTGAGATTAATTCTAGCGGCGATAGAAGTTTTTCGGTACCCCTGTTTAGTCGATTAGAAAATCCATTTGCAGCATATATTAAAACACGCAGAACAAATGCAGACTCTTTATTACTAGGTGGGTTTGATTTAATTTGATTCAAATTATTTCGTATATTATGTGGCAAGTTCTTATTTTAATGAAAAATCTATGAAGGTCGGTTTAAAAAAATCGGTAAGTTTGATAGATGCAGGTACTTGCAAAAATAGTGATTGCGGTCGTTTTCATGGTTCCTTCCAAAATTAGTTTCTCACAAACTGGTAAGGAAACGAGCGAAAACGAATCTAAACATTTTACTGTCAACTTCGATTACCTGAGTGATTATTTGGTGAATGGACGAAAAGACTCACTGCGATCGCCTTATGCAGTAGCGGGGTTTCAAGCGGCCAGTAAGGGGGGATTTACTGTAAACACTAATTTTTATTACCTGTTGCAAAAAAAGAATAGCAAGCTAGATTTTTTTGAATTACTAGTATCCTACGAAAAAGAAGTTACCGACCAGTTATTACTTGGTTTATATGGAGCTAAATATTTTAGTGGTGCAAGTAGAAATACTTTGAATAGTGATATCGGTGCATCTTTGGGTATCGGGGTTGGGTATGACTTTAGTTTTGTTAAATTTTTCACTCAGGTCGACTGGTTGATTAATAGTAAATCTGATATTTCATTAACCCTAGAACTGTTGAAGGAGTTTGAAATAAAAAAAGGAGCTTTTACTTATTCCTTTTCTCCGCAGGCTGATATGTATTACAGTACGCTGGGATATTATGGGGGTACCATAACCAAAAACAATCAGCTCCGAAATGGAAGGGCTCCGAAATTAGGGCAGCCCGCTTATGTGTCTACTTCAGTAGTGAATCCCCGATTTCAATGGATGGCTTTTGAGTTGACCCTTCCATTAACCCTAGAAAATAACAACTTGGGATTTTCTTTTAGCACTACGCTTGCCTGTCCCGTTAATCCGGTAAATACCAAATCGGTATTAACTATAGGCAATACAAATATTACCATAAATTCTACTCCATATTCTGAAAGAGTGATGAATCCCACTTTTTATTCAAATCTCTCTTTTTTTATAAAATTTTAGTGGCAATTATTACTCAGTTTAATTAAGATATAAGAAGATACTTTATTTTTTGAGTAAGTCACTTTCGTTTTATAGAAATATTTTTTGCTAGGGTAGTGTGATTAAAAAGTTAAATTGTTTGTTTCATTTTTCTTATTTTGAGCATGTTTAATTGTTATTTACTTATCTGCATGCCATGCTTACATCTACTTATTCCTACAAAGATTCTAAAAGCCATTTTTTAATTTTAGATGGCCTTCGGGGTATTGCTGCCATTATGGTAGTGATGATGCATGGATTTGAGGTTTTCTGTAAAGGAAATTATCACGAAATGATTATTAATCATGGATATCTGGCGGTTGATTTTTTCTTTATGTTATCCGGTTATGTAATGGCTCATGCTTATGATGATCGCTGGGATACCATGACGGTCGCAAACTTTTTCAAGCGTCGTTTAATTCGCCTACACCCCTTGATTATTGTTGGATCAATTCTGGGAGCCTTGCTCTTTTATTTTCAAGATGCGGCTATATTCCCCAAAATTGCAACCACCAGCGTTTCTCAGCTTTTGCTGGTAATGGTAATTGGACTCACCCTAATTCCCATTCCCACCAGTATGGATATTCGGGGATGGAATGAGATGCACCCCCTGAATGGACCTTCCTGGTCGCTGTTTTTTGAATATATAGCCAACCTGTTACACGTATTTATTTTGCGTAAATTATCTAAGCCTGTATTATCCATTGCCGTGGTATTGGCTGGCATGGCTTTGTGTAATCTCGCTATTTTTGGCAAACAGGGCGATTTGATAGGAGGGTGGTCGATAGAGCCTGCGCAGCTTTTGGTTGGATTTACCAGACTTTTATTCCCCTATATGGCAGGCATGCTGTTGAGGAGGGCAATTAAAGTAGAAAGTAACCGCAATACATTCTTTATATCGGCGCTACTATTGATTTTAGCACTTTCTATCCCCAGATTAGGTGGTAATGATAAATTATGGCTTAATGGACTTTATGAGTCATTCGTAATCATCATTGTATTTCCCTTGGTTATTTATCTAGGTGCGATCGGTAAAGTTTCGGGTAAGTTTACCAATACCGCCTGTGTGTTTATGGGCAATATTTCTTATCCGCTCTATATCACCCACTTTCCGCTGATGTGTGTATTTTATGCCTGGGTAGTAAATAATAATGTACCCCTGCAAACAGGTGTTTGGGCTATTATTGCGTTAACGCTAGTGTCTAGCTGCCTAGCCTATTTTTGGCTTAAAGTTTATGATGAGCCGGTGAGGAAGTGGCTCACGAAAAAGTTTTTGTAGCTGGAATAGGGTTTTACAATTTTAAAACAAATCTACATGAAGGTGAAATTCATTCTATTGACATCTCTTCTACTCTTCGCAAGAGGTTGCGACTTTTATTCAACTAGTCTTTGGTTCTTTCAGAAAGACGGCATTACAGATGAACGAAATCCATTGACCTATTTTTTTGGTGTAGGCTGGTCTGGCCTCATAATTGCTAATGTAATTATTTGTACGGCGATTATTGTGATGCTTTACTATTTCTATTTTCGTTTTAAACGACCTATTAAATTTTCCCAAGAACCTAAAAATTATAAGGAATTTGCCTCTCTCCAATACTTTGGAAAACCAAACATGTGGTATCAAATTTTTTACAAAATGCCTTCAAATAAAATGGTGGCTATAGCTCACTTCGGATTCGTTTCAACAATTTCATTGATTATATTAAGCTTTCTTGCTACTTTTCATAATATTTGTCAGTTTTACGATTTCGCATTTTATAATAAGTATAGACTTATAGTAGGCAGGCCATTATTTGTAATTTATGGGTTAAGTATATTTACAATTATAGTGACTCATTATTCATTGTTAAAAAGCGAATACAAAAAATATACAAAGCAGCTAGCAATCATAATCCAACCTCTTTAAAGAGCGATTTCCTTGTTTGATTGTCCACGAAATCTTGTGATTATCAAATAACTTATTGGTCGGAATAAAATGGATTATGCAATTAGGGCCGCAGGATTATTTACTGTGCACCACTTGAGCATGAGTTTGAGAGCCTGAGCGCTTCTGAATCATCAGCGGTATGTTCCCCGTGTAGTTACCGATTCGCCTTTGGCGAAGATGAACTGCACGGCAAGTGAGAAATATTTGTCTAGTCCTGAAATAGGTTTACACCTCCGAACCGCATAGTCCCCTCTGGGAGACTAATGCGGGAAAGGAAAAGGCCAAAGTGAAGCGTTCGTACTAAAACTCACACTCACTCTGGCCTTTCTGCCCAGAACAGGAATCCCTGACTGCCGTCAGGCAGGGAACCTGCACAATATTTTATTGAAAACCTTCTCCTTTATATTAGAAGGATTTTGCATTGACTCTTAAAAGTGTGAGTGTGAGATTGAGCTTGTGTGCCTCTGGAGCATGTGAAGAAAAGGCCAAAGTAAAGCGTTCGTACTCAAACTCACACTCACTCTGGCCTTTGTGCCCTTCGATGGGAGAAGTTCAGAAAAAATAGTAGCCGATATTAATTTTACAAATGCCATTGAGATCTGCCGAGCTGCATGCTAATTTTGTTAATCAATAATCCATTTGATTACATAACTTTGATAGTATCATATGATACTATCATGAAGCCTCCTTACTCTATTACTTCTTCCATTCTGTCGCTGCTAACTTCCATTTCAGAGAAATTGGGTGTTATTAAAGCCAGCCATTTGCAGGCTCCGCGCGCTGAGCTCAGAAAAGAAAACCGGATAAAAACAATTCAATCTACGCTTGAAATCGAGGGTAATACACTTAGTATTGAACAGGTTACTGCGCTTATCAATAATAAAAGAGTACTGGCACCCCAAAAAGATATTGTTGAGGTAAATAATGCTATCGCTGTATATGATGAACTGCATCGTTACAAGTTTACAAGTATGTCATCTTTTCTAAAGGCGCATGCTATATTAATGAAAGGATTGGTTCGGCACCCCGGAAAATTCAGAACTACAGGAGCAGGTATTGTTGCAGGGTCGAAACTAGCACACCTTGCGCCAAAGGCAAGCATGGTGAAAGCTTTGATGAATGATCTTTTCTCCTATTTGAAAAATGACAAAGATCCCTTATTGATTAAAAGTTGCGTATTTCATTATGAATTAGAGTTTATTCATCCGTTTGAAGATGGCAATGGGAGAATGGGCCGACTATGGCAATCAGTGATCTTAAAAGACCTCAACCCCATATTTGCATTTTTACCTGTTGAGCGTATCATTAAAGAAGAGCAGTTAGCCTATTATAAGGCCCTTGAAATGTCGGACAAATCGGGTAACTCAACACCATTTATTGAGTTTGCCCTTACAGCAATTGACAAAGCTTTAGCAGAGCAACTAAGTGAACGGAGGACCCTAATTTCAAACATAGACCGGTTACAAATTTTTAGAGAACAGGTTGGAAAAAATGAATTTTCTAGAAAAGATTATTTGGATTATTTCAAAGAAATTTCTGAACCTACAGCAAGCAGAGACCTTAAAACGGGAGTAGATGAAAAGTTGCTAAAGCGAAAAGGGAATAAGAGAACTACTTTGTATTGTTTTATCAAATAGCAATGCACAGAACTGGATAATCCCAGATTATTTATATACTTCTACTTCGAACATACAAAAAACAGCGTGAGAGCCTGTGCGCCTCCGGAGCATGAGTTTGAGCTTGTGCGCCTCTGGAGCATTTGAAGAAAAGGCCAAAGTGAAGCGTGCGTACTCAAACTCACACTCACTCTGGCCTTTGTGCCCAGAACAGGAATCGAACCTGCACTACCTTGCGATAACCAGATTTTGAGTCTAGCGCGTCTACCAGTTCCGCCATCTGGGCT
>CAIUKP010000255.1 GCA_903899675.1 uncultured Bacteroidota bacterium
ATTACCGCCACCATTGAAAAACGGAAAACCCTGCACCAGTTGGTAAACCGGATTGCGCATCATATCAATATTCCTTTTACGGTTGGAGGCGGTATTTCGTCGGTGGAAGATGTACATATACTGCTTCAAAATGGCGCAGATAAGGTAAGTGTGAATTCGGCTGCTTTTAAAAACCCAGCACTGATTGAACAGCTGGCGAAAAGTTTTGGCAGTCAATGCATCGTTCTCGCTATTGATACCCAATTAGAGGCCGATGGCGAATGGTATGTGTACTTGAATGGGGGTAGGGTAAAAACCCCCATGCGTTGTATAGATTGGGCCCGCCAGGCCGTTGATGCCGGTGCTGGAGAAATATTGCTCACCTCTATGAACAACGACGGAACCAAAAAAGGGTTTGCGCTGGATATTACCCGGTTATTGGCGGATGAGCTGCCGGTTCCGGTGATTGCCTCGGGTGGTGGGGGTACCGTAGCGCATTTTGTGGAAGTATTTACAGAGGCTCATGCCGATGCTGCATTGGCGGCCAGCATTTTTCATTTTAAAGAATTAACCATTCCTGATTTAAAGCAACAACTTTGTTTACAAGGAGTTGCAATAAGATAACTAACATTTTAATTTAAATAAAATGCAACCCGATTTTAAAAAATATACCGATGGTTTATTACCCGCCATTGTACAGGATGCCCATACACGAAAAGTATTGATGTTGGGATTTATGAATGAGGAAGCCTGGGAAAAAACCCTTCAAACTGGGCAGGTAACTTTTTTCAGTCGCTCGAAACAGCGTTTATGGACCAAGGGGGAAGAGAGCGGTAATTCCCTGAAACTGGTATCGCATGCCCTGGATTGTGATGCCGATACCTTGCTGCTGCAAGTGAATCCCAAGGGGCCGGTTTGCCATACCGGGTCAGGTACCTGCTGGAATGAAAGCAACACAACCGGAAACTTTTTAGAAGTGCTGGAGCAGGTGATTGAGAGCCGGAAATCTGCCGATCCGGAAAGCTCATATGTAGCAAAAATGTATGCGAAGGGATTGAACAAAATAGCCCAAAAAGTGGGGGAGGAGGCCGTTGAGCTGGTAATTGAATCGAAAGACAATAACCCAGACCTTTTTTTAAACGAAGCGGCAGACTTGTTATTTCATTATTTACTTTTGCTTAACGCGAAAGGTGTTAATTTGCAGAAGGTAACCGATTTGCTGCAAGAACGACATCGAATCGCATAAATCTGTATAACCCTAGTTATAAAAATATCTTCCATGAAAAAAGCATTATTACTTGTTTTTCTTTTTCCCGTTTTGGCATTTGCACAAACCAAAGAGCCCTTTGTACTGAAAGGATATGTGACTGGATTAAAAGACAGTATTACCGCATTTTTAATGAATGCCAATACAAGCAGAACACTGGCAACCGGAACCGTTGTAAATGGCAATTTTACCCTAAAGGGAAATGTTCGCGAACCGGATATGTTTCAACTTGGTTTTATTGGTTATAATCAAAGCACCGAATTGTTTTTACAAAACGATCAGGTAGCCCTGAATGGCGATATCAATAACCTGGCAGCAGTTACTGTTACCGGTTCAGCGGTGAATGAAGATTTTACAATGTTTAAAAAACAATTCATTCCATACATCAATCGCTTACGCGAATTGGGCGCTGCTGTAAATGCCGAAACCAATCCCGCTAAAAAAGACTCCCTGATGAAGGAGTATAATGTTGTTCGCCAACAGGCCGCAGCAGCTACCAACCTCTTTATTCAAGCTAAGCCGGCTTCTCCAGTAAGTTCGCTGGTATTGGCAGTGATGATGGGTGGATTTGATGGTATTGCCGATGTAGAAGCTAAATATGCCCAATTGCAACCCGCGGCTAAACGCGGATTCTATGCACAAAATATAGAAAAAACAATCGCAGAAGCTAAGCAGGCTCAGATTGGTCAGGTAGGTACACAGGCAGTAGATTTTACACAACAGGATGTGAACGGTAAACCCATTGCGCTTTCTTCCTTCCGGGGCAAATATGTGCTCATCGACTTCTGGGCTAGTTGGTGCGGACCTTGTCGCGCCGAAAATCCCAATGTGGTGAATGCTTTCAACCAGTTTAAAGGTAAAAACTTTACCGTATTGGGTGTTTCTCTGGATAATGCCAAGCCAAATTGGTTGCAGGCCATCCAGGCAGATAATTTAAGCTGGACGCACGTGAGCGATTTGCAATATTGGAATAATGCAGTAGCACAATTGTATCGCATCGGTAGCATCCCTGCCAATATTTTGGTTGACCCCACCGGTAAAATTGTAGCACGCGACCTCCGCGGAGCAGACCTCACCCGCAAACTGGCCGAACTGCTGGGTCAATAAGCATCTGTGCAAGTCAATTACAGAAAAAGCGAAAGGTATTGGTCTCCATCAAACCCAACTACCATCACTTTGCCATCCTTTTCAATTAGCGGTCGCTTTAGTATGCTGGTTTGTGTGCTTAATAACTGAAGAGTACCTTTTTCCGTTTGCACAATTTTTTCATTTCCCTCATTGTTCTTTCTCCAGGTGGTTCCTTTGCGGTTAATCAGCACGTTCCAGCCAACCTGTTGTGCCCAGTCTTTAAGTTTTTCTTGACCGATACCCAATTTTTGGTAATTGTGAAAAGTATAAGGAATTCGATTTTGGTCGAACCATTGTGTAGCCTTTTTTACTGTGTTGCAATTGGGAATTCCGTAGATCATATACATATTTACCGATTTGAGTTGCAAAATTAGCCACGAAACACATTTATTGGGCAGATTTGCGCGCTTTGTTTTACTTTGATGATTAGGATAGGTTCATGAAGAGATATTCTTTATATATATTATTTTCGTTTAATGTATTATTGCTGCATGCCCAGCAAAAGAAGTCTCCCATCCCCATAATGACCCTAAAGGGAACGCTTCAAGATGCTCGCACGCACCAGGGCTTGTCGCAGGCCACCATTCAATTGAAAAACCTAGCCGATTCCAACCAAAAATTTCGGTTGCTGTCGGATGGACAGGGAAACTTTTTAGTATCAGGTCTTTTAGCAGGAACCTATCAACTAACTGTTCAAATGGTAGGATATCATCCTATAAAACTGGATAGTATATTAGTTCCGGGTTTGCTAACAGATAATCAGCTTGGAATCCTTTCAATGCAAACTGCCGAAAATGGATTGCAGGAAGTAGTGGTTACTGCAGACAAGCCTTCGGTAGAAGAAAAAGATGGAAAAATCATTTACTCAGTTGGTGAGTCTGCCTTAAACAGTGGCAGCAATGCCAGCGATATGTTGCGCAATATGCCTATGTTAAATGCACAGGCCGATGGAAGTATTATGTTGATGGGCAGAGTGCCCCTGATTCTGATGGATGAAAAACCATTGAATGTATCGGGTCAGCAATTAGCAGATTTGCTAGAAAGTTTACCAGCCAGTGTAATTGAAAAAGTGGAAGTAATGCAACGCCCACCGCCGGAATATGCCAGTTATCCGGGAGGGGTAATTAATATTGTTACCAAAAAAGGAAGGGTGGGCCGGTTCGAAAAAATCTCTGTAAGCGGTGCTTCCCGGGGCGAAGGGAGTGCCTATGCAACTTATGGATATCGTTCGGGCAAATGGTCGGTAAATGCAGTTGCTGGTGCCGCTACCACCGTATCACTCGGCAGTGGATGGGGGCATCGTAGCAATATGTATCCAGAC
>CAIUKP010000256.1 GCA_903899675.1 uncultured Bacteroidota bacterium
CACCACCTCTTCTATCTCCACCCCGATCATCCGCACGATCTCTTCTGTCGCTCATATCATTTTTTCCACCTACAAAATTTGGATTCAGTTCACGTTTGCCTAAAACCTCTCCTTTACAAATCCAAACTTTAATACCGATTTTACCGTATACAGTTTGTGCAAATACGCTGGCATAGTCAATATCCATTCGAAAAGTATGAAGGGGAATACGACCTTGCTTAAATTCTTCACTACGGGCAATTTCAGATCCACCCAAACGACCGCTAACCTTCACTTTAATACCTTCCGCACCCATCCGTAAAGTGGAAGCAATAGACATTTTAATGGCACGCTTGAAATTGATACGATTCTCGATTTGACGTGCAATGGTATCTCCTACAATAATAGCATCCAACTCAGGACGACGAATTTCGAGGATGTTGATCTGAACATCCTGGTTACTGGTCAAATTCTTCAATTCTTCTTTAATACGGTCTACCTCACCACCACCTTTACCAATAATAATACCAGGCTTGGAAGTATGAATGGTTACAATCAATTTACCCAGTGTTCGCTCGATTACAATTTTGGCAATACCGCCTTTATTGATACGAGCATTTAGGTAAGTACGAATTTTGTGATCTTCAATCAGATTGTTGGCGTAATCTTTTTTACTGCCATACCAGTTACTGTCCCATCCACGGATGATACCTAACCTGTTACCAATTGGATTTGCTTTTTGACCCATATAAACGTTTTACGTATTAGTTGTTAGAATCTACAATTAAGGTTACATGATTACTGCGCTTACGAACTCGATAACCGCGACCCTGAGGTGCCGGACGCATTCTCTTCAAAGTGCGACCACCATCAACAAAAACGGTTTTTACAATCAGTCCGCTGTCGGCAGCGCTTACGCCGCTATTTTTTTGTTCCCAGTTATTGATAGCACTCTTCAGCAATTTTGCCAAAGGAACTGCATTATGCTGAGGATGGTGCTCTAAAATAGCGAGTGCTTTTTCTACATCCATTCCACGAATCACATCTGCCAAAAGGCGCATCTTACGCGGTCCGGTCGGATAATTATTCAGTTTTGCTACTGCTTCCATGTAATTTCAATTTATAGTTAGCTTCTCGGATGAAAACTCCGTTTGCTTACGTTTTAATTATTTTTTAGTTCCTGCGTGTCCTCTAAAATTGCGGGTTGGTGAAAATTCACCCAGTTTATGGCCTACCATGAACTCAGTAACATACACAGGTATAAACTTATTCCCGTTATGCACTGCAAAAGTATGACCAACAAAATCTGGTGTAATTGTACTCCGGCGACTCCAGGTTTTGATAACACCTTTCTTGGTTCTGCCATCCGTCATAGCAACTACTTTGGTTTCTAGGTTGGCATCAACGTAAGGACCTTTTTTTATCGAACGACCCATAATGTATGAGTTAATTTATTGAATGAATTATTTAGCAATTTTTTTACCATCTCTCCGTTGGATAATCAGTTTATCACTGCCTTTTCCTCTAGTACGAGTTTTTTCACCTTTGGCATACTTACCGGTTCTGCTTCTTGGGTGACCTCCAGAGGCTTTACCTTCACCACCACCCATCGGGTGATCAACAGGGTTCATGGCAACCCCTCTAACCCTTGGTCTGATACCTTTCCAGCGATTTTTTCCCGCTTTACCAGCTGTTTCTAGGTTATGGTCGCTGTTGGATACTACACCTACGGTAGCATAGCAATTGATTAACACTTTACGAAGTTCACCTGAAGGCATTTTCAAAACGGCATACGCCTCTTCCTTGTTGGCCAATTGTGCAGAAGATCCGGCACTTCTTACCATCTTAGCACCCTGACCTGGTTGTAATTCGATATTGTGAATTATAGTACCTAATGGCATATTTTTCATCAACAATGCATTACCAATTTCTGGTGCAACACTATCTCCAGCAATTACAGTAGATCCAACTTGAATTCCTTGAGGAGCAATGATGTAGCGCTTTTCTCCGTCTGTATATTGTAGTAAAGCTATAAATGCGGTTCTGTTCGGATCATATTCTACAGATAGAACGGTGGCAGACATATCACGCTTATTGCGCTTGAAGTCTATGATACGATAGTGTTGTTTATGCCCACCTCCCATATAACGGGAAACACGACGACCTTGGAAGTTTCTTCCGGCCGTATTTTTCTGTGGCTCCAGCAAGCTCTTCTCAGGCTGGTTGGTAGTGATTTCTGCATAGGCATTCCCGATTTTCCAACGGGTTCCTGCAGTAATCGGTTTGTACTTTTTAAGTGCCATTTTGTTTAGTTTTCCTTCGCTTTTGCGTTTTTATTACAAATCAACTTTCGCGGTAGTTGAACACCATACTTTCCCAGTAAGGCCGGGAGCGCCTAAATATTAAATATTAGCGTACAAATCAATGCTTTCTCCAGATGCAACTGTTACCAAAGCCTTTTTGTAAGCACCTTTCATTCCTTGAATAAAACCAGCCTTTGTATAGCGTGTTTTATTTTTTCCTGGAACAACGGCCGTGTTAACGTCTACCACATTCACACCATAGAATTGCTCAATTGCCTTTTTAATCTCTAACTTATTCGCTCTTCTATCTACTTTAAAAGCATATCTGCGCAATGACTCCTGCTGAGAATTGGCTTTTTCAGTTAAAATTGGTTTTATAAGTACTTCAGTCAGTTTCATGTTGGATGATTTTGTTTCGTTGTTAATTAAGCAACTTCTTCAGTAAAGATTTTAGCGGTATTTTCCGTTAATAACAGTACGTCCGCATTCATCAATTCGTAAGTATTTACATCTGAAAGCAGTGTGCTACCTACATTAGGAATATTACGAGTACTCAAATACAGTGTATCATTGTATTCGGGTAATACTACCAATGTTTTTTTATGAGCTATGTTCAAATTCTCCAAAATTGAAACAACCGACTTAGTTTTTGGAACATCCATTTGAACATCTTCAATAACGAACACAGCATTTTCTTTTGCCTTATAACTAAGGGCCGACATTTTGGCCAAGTCTTTTACTTTACGATTTAATTTGAAACCATAGGTATGCGGCTTGGGTCCGAATATGGTACCTCCCCCTTTATACAAAGGGTTACGTATATTACCCTTCCGAGCGCCACCGGTTCCTTTTTGCTTGTGCAGTTTACGACTAGCACCTTGCACTTCGGCACGGGTTTTTACTTTGTGTGTACCCTGACGACCCTGGGCTAAATACTGTTTAACAGCGAGATAAATAGCATGGTCATTTGGTTCGATACCAAAAATATCCTCCGGTAATTCAACCGTTCTGCCGGTTTTTTCGCCTTTTATGTTTAAAACTTCTACTTGCATTTTTTTTCGATTGAGGGATGATTATTTCTGAATCAAAACAATAGAACCATTGTTTCCAGGTATGGAACCACTGATCAGTATATAATTTTTTTCAGGGAAAACTTTCATTACTTTCAAACCTTTCATTTTCACACGATCTCCACCCATTCTACCTGCCATGCGCATACCTTTAAATACACGTGAAGGATAAGAAGATCCACCAATAGAACCCGGTGCACGAGAACGATCATGTTGGCCGTGTGTAGCTTCCCCTACTCCAGAGAAACCATGTCGTTTTACAACCCCCTGAAAACCTTTACCCTTAGTAGTTCCAACTACTTCAACATTATCTCCTTCAGAGAAAATATCTACAGTAATAGTTTCTCCAAGCGCTTTTTCTAAAGAGTAATTACGAAATTCTTTTACAAATTTTTTGGCGCCAGTTTGAGCCCTAGCAAAGTGATTCAATTCTGCCTGAGTGGCATGCTTATCTTTTTTCTCGCCAAATGCGAGCTGTAGGGCGGTGTAGCCATCGGTTTCCGCTGTTTTAACTTGCGTAACCGTACATGGACCTGCCTCAATTATGGTACAAGCTGTTTGCTTGCCATCTTGGGAGAAGACACTTGTCATCCCGATTTTCTTTCCAATAATACCTTTCATCGTTCGCGGTTTATGGCCCCGCGTTGGTTGTGAAGGACAATTTGCCGATGAAGCAAATTTCAATCCTCGTTTGCTACCGACCTTTTCCTTAGTTTTTTCGCAAAGCGAAAAGAGGAAGTACCGGTAGTAAACAAACCTCGAAGGGCCTGTTTATATGTTGCCTCCCGAAAAAATTTCGAGAGATTTTGTAATGTCAGCGCTTTTTTGGTTCGCCATCGGCGAATTTGAAAGTTGACAAAAAATGTATAAGAACTAATAAATCTGTCCTAAAACAGATATCTTTTTTGCTATCAGGCTTTGATTTCCACCTCAACTCCTGAGGGTAAATCTAATTTACTCAACGCATCCACAGTTCTAGAGGAAGAAGTGTAAATATCCAATAAGCGCTTGTGCGTACATAATTGGAATTGTTCACGACTCTTCTTGTTCACGTGGGGTGAACGCAGTACCGTAAATATTTTTTTGTTGGTGGGCAAAGGAATTGGACCCGTAACCACCGCACCTGTACTACGTACAGTTTTTACGATTTTCTCAGCAGACTTGTCTACCAAGTTGTGATCGTAAGATTGTAATTTTATTCTGATTCGTTGAGACATATCCTAAC
>CAIUKP010000257.1 GCA_903899675.1 uncultured Bacteroidota bacterium
CTTGTAAGCCATCATTGTTAAAATCCCCAACCCCTATGCCACCGCCATTATATACGTTTTCAAAATCAAGTACGTTGATAGAATCCGTTTCATTAATAATGTTGGCAAAATGAATACCTGATAGAGATGAAGGGATGGCTTCAAATAAAGTCGGTTTACTGCAGGAAGCTATCAGAAAGCAGAGCAGTAGCCCATAGAAAAAGCGAAAAATTATAACAGAAAATTCTGTTTGAAACCATGAGTTTTTTTTAGCGATTTGCATAACAGCACAATATCCATAAAAATAAGAAAGAGGCCATGTATTACACGGCCTCTTTCCATAAATCTTAGTGAAATAAATTTAGAAACCAGGGTTCTGCTTCAGTGCTCCCTTGCTCAAATCGATTTGTGATTGAGGGATTGGGAAGTACTCGTTTTTACCCTTGGTAAAAGTTGCATTGGTTAAGTAAGATCTTTTTGACTTTTCTCTTGCGATGTAGGCATTCAGATCTACATCAGCTGTACCATAGCGAACCAGGTCGAAGAAGCGATGACCTTCCATAGCCAATTCAATCTTTCTTTCAAAGCGAACGGCTTTGCGACCGGTAGCCTGATCAGCGAATGCAGTGTACAATCCAATCTGGTAGTTGGCTGCGTTTGCTCCGCCAGCAGCTTTTACCCACTTAGAAGGATTATCCTTCATACGGCTTCTTACTCTGTTAACCAAGGTAACAGCATTTGCCAATGAGCCCACTTCCACTTCACACTCAGCTGTCCACAACAATACGTCGGCAAAGCGGATGAAAGTGTAATTATTTGCAGTTACCCCGGAAGTCCAGAATGAGTTATCAGTTAAAGCACCTGCCTGACGCTTGAAGTAAACATTCTTAATAGGAGAGTAAGGTCCGCCATTGTTCTGATCGCGAATCCAGTCGTTACCTGGGTGTGTACCCCAGTCCAGATAAGGGATACCTCTTCTACCCATCGTGTAATCAATACGAGGATCAACCGGAGTAGTTACATCAGGCGTATAAGCTGCAGTAGAATTGATGCCTTGGTCATTTTTCAAGTCTGAATTATTCCAAGTATCCAATAAAGGAAGGCCATTGGCATCTACTTTAAATGAGTTGGCCAAACTTACAGAAGGCTGATAGAATCCGCAGCATCCACCGGGACCGCCATTGTAAGGGAAGTTCAACACATCTCCCCAGCCACCGTTACTACCACCGGAGTTATCGTTAACGGATTGTTGACAAGAGAAAACCGCCTCAGCAGAGTTTTTAGTTTCTGCATTGAAGTTGTCGAAGAAATTAGCTTGTAAATCGTATTTCTTACCACCTGCAGTAACTCCGTTGGCAACCACATCCTTCAGGATAGGTAATGCTGCAGTATAATCACGCTTAAACATCAACGCTTTCGCTTTTAAGCATTTGGCAGCCCATGAATTAACACGACCCACTTGACTTTGTGTTGCAGGTAAATTGGTAATGGCATAATCCAGATCCGCCAAGATATTAGGCCAAATGTCAGCCGTGTTGGGCACATTGAAGTTACCAGCGGCATACGTGATTTTCTCATCTACGAAAGGCACATTGTTCCACATTTTCTTAGCTTCCATATGGTAGTGGGCGCGCAGATAACGGGCTTGTGCTTCTATGGTAAGTTTATCAGCAGCTGAAATGTCGGAAGCCGTTGCCATGATGCGCAATACATCATTGCAACGTTGGATACCATCATAAACTGCCTGCCATTTTTGGTTAAAATAACCATTAGAAGCTGTAGGTGCATAGGTTTCTATGGGTACGATATCTGCCTGGTCACCGGGGTCGGAACCTTTATAGGCATCATCGGAAACAACGCCACCATATACCCAGTTAGATCCGGCACTTTGCCAGCCACCGCCGGCACCACCGAAGCCGTCCAGCAATGAGTAAGCACCGATTAATAATCCCTCTACCCCTGCTTTATTGGCCAGGGTATTTTGGTCCAAAGAACCAATAGGGGCTTTGTCCAAAAAACTCTTGGAACAGGAAACTGCCAGCACGATAACTGCTGTAACTCCTGCCAGAATGATTCTCAATTTTGATTGTTTCATGTTATAATTTTTTTACTTGATGAGATGGCGCTGTTTAGAAAGTTACATTAACGCCAATATTTAAATTACGCTGATTGTTGGGATAGTTACCATAATCAATTCCAAAGGCAGCATTAGAACCAGATAATTCTGGATCCAGACCTGTGTATTTGGTAATGGTAAACAAGTTAGCTGCCTGCACATACAAGCGCAACTTCTCGATGCCAAACTTCTTTAAAGTAGCGGTTGGCATGGTATATCCTAAAATCAAGGATTTACATCTAAAATAGCTACCATCTTCTCTGTAATAAGAGTTAGGAACCTGATTCGTACTAAAGCTAGCATCATTTTCAGCAATAGGAACGTTTGTAGCTGTTCTGGTAGGTAACCATGAATTGTTTAGAGCATTCAGGCTCTTAACTCCCTGGAAAGAAGGATAGAAATCAGTCCAGTATCTAACATAGTTAATTACATCGTTTCCGAATGAACCATAAAAGAAAGTAGAGAAATCAAAATTCTTATAAGAAGCTCCCAGGTTTAAACCTAAAGTGAATTTAGGGTTTGGATTACCAAAGATTACACGGTCGGCATCGCTGATGTTTTTGTCGCCATTCGCATCACGATACTTAAATCTTCCTGCCTTAGCTCCGTCTTGTGTAGCAGATTTAGACACATCCGCTGCATCTTGGAAAATACCTACTACTTCATATCCGTAGAAAGAACCAATAGGGCTTCCTACTTGATTTCTTACAAAATCACCTATTCTAGATCCACCTGAAGTGAAATAGTCACCGGGAATGTTATTAATCAAACTTTTGTAAGTAGTGAAAATCACCCCTACATCATATTTGAGATCTTTGTTAGCAACCCCACGATAAGTAACCGAGGCGTCAAAACCAGTATTTTGAATGTCTCCGATATTTACAGATGGCAAAGCAGCTCCTCCAACTGTTGCAGGCGCCTGGTCGGTAAACAACAGACCATTGATGGTTTTCTTGTAAACTTCAAGGCTCACATCCAATTTATTCTTAAACAACAAGGCGTCGATACCAAAGTTGGTTAAGATATTTTCTTCCCAACCTGTTTTGGGGTTACCAATTCTAGTTGCATTAAAACCTTGTACAGAAGAAGTGCTGGATCCATTGATGTCATAGTATGATCCACCTGGACTACCCCCAAACTGACTGAAGGCATTGGAAGGATCTACGTTTGCTTGGTTACCGAGTTTACCCCAGCTACCACGAATTTTCATATCATCAATCCACTTAACATTGCTCATGAATTTTTCACGAGAAATTCTCCAGGCTGCTGCGAATGAAGGGAAAACACCATAGCGCTTTTCAGAACCGAAACGAGAAGATCCGTCTCTTCTGATGGTAGCACTGAACAGATATTTATCATCATAGGCATAATCAACTTTTGCAAACTGAGAATACAACGCGTTTTGATATGCATAGCTATAATTGGTAAATCCAGAAGAACCAGTACTCAATACGCGGAAACCTGGATTATCAGTGAAATACCCTAAGGCGCCACCACCAACACCTCTACCATACGCTTCAACGGCTTCAATACCAGCTAATGCAGTTACTGCATGCTTCTCTTTGAAAATATTGCTATACTTCACGGTGTTTGTCCAAGTCCACTGACGATTATAACCAGCATTTTCACTAAATGAGTTAGACCCATTGTTTTCAGCATTCTCGTAGGTTCTGTATCCATAGTTATAATAGTAGAAATTACTCATGGTTCCACCAAAAGCAGTTCTGGCGGTAAAATGTTTCAAGAAATCAACCTCAGCAAACACATTACCCTGAATATCCCAGGAGTTACCTTTGTTATCAAAAGTGCGCATTTGGTTAGCCACCGGATTTTGAGCATTACCCAAGCCTTTGGCAGCTGTACCGGCAAATCCACCTTTCACGTCATATACAGGGATGATGGGCTGCTCACGATAAGCCATTGAAATAGCGTTTCCTTCACTCTGGTTACCAATTTGCGGATTGTCGCGGTTGAACAGGTAAAGGTTTTCACCCACCCGGATATTTTTAGAAATGTTATACGTTGTATTTGCACGGATAGAATAACGCTTCAGATAAGTGCCCATCAAAGTACCCTGCTGATTAAAATAGTTCATCGACAAGAGGTAGGTATTTTTATCATTACCACCACTAGCCGTTACCGTATGGCTTTGGATACCGGCCGGAGCAAAAATCTCTTTAAACCAGTTTGTACCTTGCTTGTTGGCAGCTACAATCTGATAGATAGGCTTGTTGAAGTCGGATACATTATATTTTGCCAAATCGGCAGGAGAAATAGTTCCTATAATACCTGCAGCACCCCCATTTAATATATAATCAGGAATAACTGGTGTAGCACCACTTCCATACTGAGGATGGTTAGTAGGTTGTCCTGAATTTTTTAATGCTAACCAGGTTAAGTCAGCCATTCCTTTTGTGTCGAGCAAATTAAATGGATTACCAGAAGCAGGCTTTTGCTTACCAATATATGCTTCGTAGCTAACCACTGCACGGCCAGAACGACCTCTTTTAGTAGTTACCACAATTACCCCATTCGAACCGCGCACACCATATATAGAAGCTGCACCGGCATCTTTCAAAACCTGAATTGATTCAATTTCAGCGGCATTCAGGTTAGACAAACTTCCCTGAACTCCGTCCACAATAACCAGCGGATCCACATTACCGAAGTTAGTAATACCCCGAATACGGATATTACTTCCAGAACCGGGCTGACCAGAAGTGATTACGTTCAAACCGGAAGCACGACCCTGTAACATTTGTTCAGGACTACCAGCAGGAACTGCTTTCAAATCTTTTACGTTTACTACAGATACGGATCCGGTAATGTCTTTCTTACGTTGAGCCGAGTAACCGGTAACCAGTACTTCATTCAGCTGGTTGGTGGCTTCACTTAACGAGAAAGTAAACTCAGATTTTCCACCTACCGCCCGCTCAATAGTTTCGAACCCAATGGAAGTAACCAAGAGGGTAGCATTGGCCGGCGCATTGATGGAAAAAGTACCGTCATTACCCGTAACCGTTACGGATGTAGTACCTTTAATGGCAACAGTAGCCCCTGCAAGTGGC
>CAIUKP010000258.1 GCA_903899675.1 uncultured Bacteroidota bacterium
ATCGGAACGAGCGGTAAAAATAGCCCATGAAGATCGATACGGTTAAAATGATTAGGAGAAGAAGTCCGGCACTCAGTCGGGAATTGGCTACCATAGTTGCACGAATGGCCCAGCCGGAAAAAATGGAGATAATCGTTGCTATCCCAAAAACCACCCCAAAAGAAAATCCAACAAGCAATGGGCGCAGGCTATTTTTTTCTGTTTCCCCCTTTCGAGACCAATATTCTAAAAAAGATTCTTCCGTTTCCGATAACATGTTGCAAAATTAGGTATTGTGGAAGATTTACCGGTAATTGTTTGAAATTCGAAGCCAAATTATAATAATAGGGTAACTTTATTGGGTTCAACAAATCGACATGAATAAGCGACTACCCCAAATTATTATTATTCTATTCTGCCTAACACTATTCATTCATCTGTATGCAATTGCATCTCAAATGCCTGCGATTCGGGTAATAACAAAATTATTGCTATTACCACTATTAATTATTTACCTGTTGACATCTACACCCAATACGACTGCTATCAAAAAAATGGCATTGCTTGCTTTATTTTTTTCTTGGTTGGGAGATGTGGCCTTAACTCAGAACGAAACCAATTTTTTTCTTTTTGGTATGTTGGCATTTAATATGACCCATATTCAGAATGGAAAGATATTACTTAGGGTACATCCTTTTCGATTGTTGGGTGCCACCTGGATTGGTTTGGGATTAGCATTGGGCACCATCAGTTTGGTTTATTATTTTTTACAGTCTTCATTGGGAACTTTTTTAATTCCCGTATTGATATATATGGTAGTCATTTCGGCTGTTTGGGTACTAAGTTTTAATTTAACAAATCAGCCAAGATACAAAGCTACAGCCATTAATTTTTTTGTTCCCGGTATGTTCCTCTTTGTTTTGTCGGATACCCTGCTGGCATTGAATAAGTTTTTATTTCACTATCCGTTGCGATGGGATATTTGGGTGATGGTAACCTACGCATTGGCTCAGTGGTTTTTAACGGAAGGTTATATCAGGGTAGTGAATGGAGCTGGGGAAGAAAGTAACCCATAAAAAAATCCGAACCAACTGGTTCGGATTTTTTTATCAAATACATTCGGAAAGTGATTAGTAACCACCCATTCCGCCCATATCAGGAGCAGGATGTGCGTGAGCAGCTTCCGGCTTGGGTTTGTCGGCAATTACACACTCAGTAGTGAGTAACATGGCGGCAATGGAAGCAGCATTTTCTAAAGCTACGCGGGTTACTTTGGTTGGATCAATAACCCCTGCTTTTAACAGGTTTTCATACACTTCTGTACGAGCGTTGAAACCAAAATCTCCTTTTCCTTCTTTAATTTTTTGTACCACAATAGAACCTTCAATTCCGCAGTTGGCAACGATTTGTCGCAGCGGCTCTTCAATGGCTCTTTTTACAATCTGAATTCCGGTAGTTTCATCTTCGTTGGCACCTTTCATTTTTTCAATCGATTCAACGGCACGGATATAAGCAACTCCACCACCAGGTACAATACCTTCTTCTACAGCTGCACGAGTAGCATGCAGGGCATCGTCTACGCGGTCTTTTTTCTCTTTCATTTCAACTTCGGTAGCAGCACCTACATATAAAACAGCTACACCACCACTCAATTTAGCCAAACGCTCTTGTAACTTCTCTCTGTCGTAATCAGAAGTAGTATTTTCAATTTGCGCTTTAATTTGGTTAACACGGGCAGTGATATCGGCTTTTTTACCTTTTCCGCCAACCACAGTAGTATTGTCTTTGTCAATGGTAACTTTTTCGGCCGAACCTAACATGCTTAAGTCAGCATTTTCAAGTTTGTAACCTCTTTCTTCCGAAATTAATGTTCCACCGGTAAGTATGGCAATATCTTCCAACATCGCTTTTCTTCTGTCGCCAAAACCTGGAGCTTTAACGGCTGCAATTTTTAACGAACCACGAATTTTGTTTACCACAAGTGTGGCCAACGCATCGCTGTCAACATCTTCAGCAATGATGATGATTGGTTTTCCTGTTTGTACTGCTTTTTCAAGCACAGGAAGCAATTCTTTCATGCTCGATATTTTTTTGTCGGTAATCAGAATAAGGGGGCTATCCATAACTACTTCCATTTTGTCAGCATCGGTAACAAAATAAGGAGAGATATATCC
>CAIUKP010000259.1 GCA_903899675.1 uncultured Bacteroidota bacterium
AGATGAGATGAGATGAGATGGATGGACGAGATGACAAGTAAGCCGCAAAAAGAACCGTAGGTTCGGCCGATATAGAGGTGCTATGTATACATAAAGCAAAAAACCGACTCGCTGAAGTCGGTTTTTTGCTTACTTATTTTCTAACTCGTAGAAAATAACTTTTGTAGCCGGTACGGGAATCGAACCCGTCTTTGCCCCGTGAAAGGGGGCTGTCCTAGCCGATAGACGAACCGGCCGTTCTTTTCTATTCGGGTTGCAAAAATAGCTTTGCCCCGCTTTTCTGCCAAATCAATTTTTCACACTACCCCCATTTGCACTGTTTTTAAATAGATTTCACCAAAATTTTAGCTGCTTTCCTTGCAATAATCGTAATTTTGCACCTGTTTTAATCAAAAACCACCCACCCATGAGCACAGTTAAAGTAGCTATCAACGGATTTGGCAGAATCGGCCGACTCGTTTTCCGTCAGATTTATAACATGCAAGGCATCGAAGTTGTTGCTATCAACGACCTTACCAGCCCTACCGTACTTGCCCACCTGTTAAAATATGATAGCGCACAGGGACGTTTTGATGCGAATGTATCAGCTTCCGACGACTCAATTGTGGTAAATGGCGAAACCGTTAAAATATATGCTCAAAAAGATCCTGCCCAAATTCCTTGGGGAAATCATGGCGTAGATGTAGTAATCGAATCTACCGGTTTCTTTACCGATAAAGATAAAGCTGCTGCTCACATTACTGCTGGCGCCAAGCGAGTAGTAATCTCTGCCCCCGCCACCGGTGATCTTAAAACGGTGGTATTTAATGTGAACCACGCAATTCTGGATGGTTCTGAAACTATTATTTCCTGTGCTTCTTGTACAACCAACTGTTTGGCCCCTATGGCTAAAGTGCTGAACGACCAGTTTGGCATCGTTTCAGGTTTTATGACAACCATCCACGCCTATACCAACGATCAAAATACACTCGATGCTCCTCATCCAAAGGGTGATTTGCGTAGAGCCCGGGCGGCGGCTGCTAATATTGTACCCAACAGCACCGGAGCAGCGAAGGCCATTGGATTGGTTTTACCCGAGTTGAAAGGTAAATTAGACGGAAGTGCCCAGCGCGTGCCAGTAATTACCGGGTCATTAACGGAACTCACCAGCATCTTAGGTAAAAAAGTTACTGCCGAAGAAATCAATGCTGCCATGAAGGCTGCCAGCAACGAAAGTTTTGGCTATACCGAAGATGAATTGGTAAGCTCCGACATCATCGGAACCCATTTTGGCTCTCTGTTCGATGCTACCCAAACAAAAATTATCACCAATGGCGACGTGCAACTGGTGAAAACCGTAAGCTGGTACGATAATGAAATGAGCTACGTGAGTCAGCTAGTGCGTACGGTACATTATTTTGCCGGGTTAATTAACCAATAAGCTGTTAGCAACCTATTACGGTCCCGAATTTCGGGGCCGTTTTTTTTATTAAATATTTTATATGAGTCAGTTTCAGCCAGCCCGCTTGAAGGGAAAAAAAGTTTTGGTACGGGTAGATTTTAATGTGCCCCTCGACAACGATTTTCACATAACCGATGATAACCGCATACGGGCTACCCTGCCAACAATTCAGGCCATTTTAGATGCTGGCGGTAGCGCAATCCTGATGAGTCATCTAGGCCGCCCTAAAGGAGGTCCGGAAGATAAATATTCACTTCGTCACTTGGTAGCTCATCTCCAGCACTTGTTGAGTAATCGGATGGGAAAAAACATAGCAGTGGAATTTGCAGATGATTGTATAGGAGAACAAGCTTTTCAAAAGGCAGCAGGTTTACTGCCTGGGGAAGTGTTACTGCTCGAAAATCTGCGCTTTTATCCGGAAGAAGAAAAAGGCGATGCCATTTTTGCCGAAAAACTCAGCAAGCTGGGCGATTGTTATGTGAACGATGCTTTTGGAACTGCCCACCGCGCGCATGCTTCCACGGCAGTAATTGCACAGTTCTTTGCGCCTGACCAAAAAATGTTTGGCTTATTAATGGAGGGAGAGGTTTCCAGTGCCGAAAAAATATTGCATGTTAGCGAGAAGCCTTTTACTGCTATTATTGGAGGGGCTAAAGTGAGTGATAAAATATTAATTATAGAAAATCTCCTCCAACGTGCCACCGATATTATCATTGGTGGAGGAATGGCTTATACTTTTAAAAAAGCCATGGGAGGAAATATTGGTAAATCACTTTGCGAAGAAGACAGGCTGGAAACTGCTCGCCAGTTGCTGGAAAAAGCAACTGCTGCAGCGGTTACCATTCATTTGCCCGAGGATTCTGTGATTGCTTCCGAATTTTCTGCTCAGGCAGAAACTGCTATCGCCCTCAGTAACCAAATACCCGAGGGATGGATGGGGCTGGATATCGGTCCCAAGGCACAAGAAGCATTCTCAGCCTGTATCCTACGCTCAAAAACTATTTTATGGAATGGCCCCATGGGTGTATTTGAAATGCAACCCTTTCAGGCAGGAACCCTTTCTGTGGCTAAAGCTATTGCCGAAGCTACCCGTTTAGGCGCCTTCTCACTCGTTGGCGGCGGGGATAGCGTGGCGGCTGTAAATCAGTTTGGTTTTGCCGATCAGGTAAGCTATGTATCCACCGGGGGTGGGGCTTTGCTGGAATACTTCGAAGGCAAAGAATTACCGGGAATAGCAGCAATTCGCTCCTAATTATCTCCAAAATCAAGTGTTCAACTGCCGGAATCTGTTCCGGACTCTAAGTTTATGCATGAGTAGGCGACAATCTGCCATGTAAATAATCTGGCACCTGTTTTGTAAGATTAGTTGAACATAAGCTACAAACTAGTAAATTACATAAAAATTAAACCCACTATGAGTACGAAAAACATCTCCCTAATTGTAATCGCCGCATTGGTGCTTATTTTAGGTTATACTGGCTGCAATGGTTACAATGGATTAATTGCGCAAGATGAAAATGTAAACAATGCTTGGAATAAAGTTCAGAGCGATTATCAGCGTCGTGCCGATTTGATTCCCAACCTGGTGAATACCGTAAAAGGAGAAGCCAATTTTGAGCAGGGAACCCTTACTAAGGTAATCGAAGCCCGCGCCAGTGCTACCCAAATGAAAATTGATCCCAAAGATCTTACCCCAGAAAAACTGGAACAGTTTCAGGCCGCACAAGGTCAATTATCTTCTGCTTTAGGAAGATTATTGGTGGTTACTGAAAATTATCCCAATCTGCGTGCCAATGAAGCTTTCAGAGGCTTACAGGCCCAGTTAGAGGGTACAGAGAATCGGATTAAAACCGCCCGTAATGATTTCAACGATGCCGTGAGAGACTACAACGTAAAAGTTCGTCGTTTTCCCATGAATATTTTCGCCGGCATGTTTGGCTTCAAAGCGAAAGAAGGATTCAAAGCCGAAGCAGGTGCTGAAAAAGCGCCAGAAGTAAAATTCTAAATCAATCACATGTGGGCACTTTTTCAAAAAAAGCCGGTTGCCTATTTTACGCAAGCTGAGCGGGATCAGATTTGTGGGGCTATCACCGAAGCCGAAAAAAGAACCAGCGGAGAAATCCGGGTTTTTGTGGAGGCCAAGTGCAAGAACTCTACCCCTATCACTCGGGCAGCTGAAGTATTTCAACAATTGAAAATGGAACAGACGGCTGCACGCAATGGCGTGTTGCTGTATGTTGCCATGAAAGACCGCAAACTGGCCGTTTTTGGAGATGAAGGCATACATACACGAGTAGGAGATGCTTTTTGGCAACAAGAAGTGGATACTATGATCAGTCATTTTTCCGGCGAACAATATGTAGCCGGCATTATCTCCATTGTTCGGGATATTGGCGAGGCCCTGCATGTGCATTTCCCATACGACGAAAAAGGCGATGAAAATGAATTGCCCAATGAGATTGTTTTTGGAGACTAGATACTACCACCGTAGCAACAAGTAAACAATATGAAAAAAACAGTCTGGTTATTTCTTGGGATGCTCTTCACCTGCACATGGCTTTATGCGCAGGAAGTGCTCCCACGCCCCAATCCACCCAGACTGGTTACCGATCAGGCAGGTGTACTTTCTGCAAGTGAAATTCAAACCCTCGAACAAAAGTTAGTTGCATTAGATGATAGTTCCTCTAATCAAATAGCAGTGGTGCTGATAAAAACCCTTAACGATCGACCTATTGAGGAGTACGCAACCAAATTATTCCGGGAATGGGGTATAGGAAATAAAAAAACCAATAATGGGATTTTGCTACTGGTTGCTGTGAATGATAGAAAAATACGCATTGAAACAGGATATGGGCTAGAAGGTGCGATACCCGATGTTACTGCCGATGCCATTATCAGAAATGTAATTCGTCCCGAATTTAAACAGCAGAATTATTATAAAGGATTAGATAATGCAGTTGATGCACTCGCAAAAGCTGCCGTGGGTGAGTACAAGGTAGCTCGTAAAAAAGAAGCTCCTTCTGGAGGAAGAGGGGGATCAATTATCACTTTTCTTGTTATCCTAGCAGTTATTTAACTAATTATGGGTGCAGGGGGAGGTGGTTTTGGTGGAGGTAGAAGAAGAAGTGGGCTGGGTGGTTTGGCTGAAGGAATTATTTTAGGATCCATGTTAAATGGCGGCAATAGTCGTGGCGGATGGGGTGGTGGTAGTTTTGGAGGTGGCGGATTCGGTGGAGGTGGTGGTGGAGGATTTGGCGGATTCGGCGGCGGAAGTTCGGGTGGCGGTGGTGCCTCCGGTGGATGGTAGATTATTTTCAGTACGAAGCAGTATAGTAAACATATAAAAAGCCGGACGAATTCGTCCGGCTTTTTTTGTTGTATCATACGAACTTTTACTTCTGCGAAATTTGTTTCAGCACATAATCAGCCAATTCAGTTTCCCCAGCTGCTTTCTTTTTTTCAGCAATCTTTTTCAGGAACAAATTATTGATATAAGGATCTGTCTGCGCCCTTTGCGAAGCGGGAATAGAATTGCGCATTTCACAAATCAGATCTACGCCTTTTTTAAATTTAATAGGATTCTTTTCTGTTTCTACTATCTCTTTTAAAGTAGACGTTAATTCAAACTTCGCTTGCGTTAAGGGCATCTGCTCGTATTTTCCGGCTACAAAGTCAAAAGCCATCGGGTCGCCATACGCCGCCAACACATTGCTGATAGAAGAAACCAGTCGTCCCTTGCAAGGTTCTAACATCAATTTTTTGGCAAGCTGATGTGATCCGGCAGAATCAATAGAAGCAAGTGCATCCAATGCTGCACCGGCTACTGTATAGGATGAATCTGTGGCAGCTTTGGTAAATAAGGCTTTGTCGGTTGATTCTCCTGTTTTCGCAAGCAAATCAATCGCTGCTGCTCTTACTAATCGATGGGGGTCGGTTTGCGCCATTATTCTTGCTTGTTGAAATACTTCCGGGGTAGGGCTTCCTGAAAGAAATTGTTCCAGTGCTTCCTGTCGGATTGCATAAAAAGGATCTTTCAAACCCAGCATTCGCAAGGCTTTCGCATCGGAATCGCTGTTTTTACCCTGTGCTGCAGCAAGCGCTTCTTCTCTGTCTTTATAATTTCCAGCATATTGATATTGATGTAAAAACTGTGCGAGCGTTTTATTGTCTTTTTTAACACAGAGTACCATCTTGTCTCCATCTACATTAATCAATTTTGGTTGCGCTGCCACGGGAAAAGAAAAAGTATCGGCTTTGTTTTCCAGCGTAACCGGATATCTTTTTTTAGTGTTTCCCTCATACACATCTATCGCAATAGGCAGTTTGAAAACTTTATCACCCGACTGGGTTTGTTTCACGTATACAAAAGCCCGGTGGGTGGTATCATTGTAGCTATAACTGATATCCAACGCCGGATGGCCACTTCCAAAATACCACTGATTGAAAAACCAGTTCAGGTCTTTACCGGTTACCTTTTCAAAAGCCAGTCGCAGTTGATGGGCACTGCCATTGCTGAATTTGTTATCAGTTAAATATCTGTTCAAAGATGCAAAAAATGCTTCATCTCCCACATAATTGCGCAGCATGTGTAAAATCCGGCCTCCTTTTTCATACGTAACATTGTCGAACATATCTTCCCGATCGGAATAGTAAAAACGCACCAGATCTTTCTTTTGTCCGCCACTCATTAAATAGGTTTGCTGGTCTTTACTATTTTCATGGTCACCTGCATCTTTGCCATATTTATATTCTCTCCAGAGGGTTTGACTATAATTGGCGAAGCTTTCGTTTACGGTTAGGTTGCTCCAGCTTTCGGCAGTAACATAGTCGCCAAACCATTGATGAAACAGTTCATGGGCGATGGTAGTTTCCCAAACATTTCCATCCATTAATTCACGGGCATCTTGTTGGGCACTTTCTTGGTGAAGGGTGGCGGTAGTGTTTTCCATGGCACCGCTAACGTAGTCGCGGCCTACCATCTGACTATATTTAGCCCAGGGGTAATCGATTCCGGTAACGCGGGTGCTAAAGAATTGGATCATTTCGGGGGTGAGTCCGAAAATTTTTCGGGCAACGCCTGCATATTCTTTTTCTACATAATAATTTACTTCCTTTCCTTTATAGTTATCTTTTATAACTGCAAAATCGCCTACGCCAATAAAAAACAGGTAGGGCGAATGGGGAAGGTCCATCTTCCAGTAATCGGTTCTGGTACCATTGGTATTTTTCTTTTGCGAGATCAGTAAGCCGTTAGAAAGAGAAACGAATTTATCGGGTACGGTTAACAGAAATTCCTGGGTACATTTTTGATTCGGACGATCGATGGTAGGCAGCCATACGGAAGTGCCTTCAGTTTCCCCTTGCGTCCATACTTGGGTAGGTTTTTTCGGATCGCTTCCGGTGGGGTTGATAAAGTACAGTCCTTTTGCATCTGTAATGGCCACGCTGCCTGCCGCTTTGTAGTCGTTGGGTTTGGCAGTGTATAAAACTTGCAGGGTATAAGGTTGATTTCGCTGGTATACTTTGTTCAGGCGGATATGAATGAACATGCCATCATTCAGAAATTGCAGCGCTTGTGAGGTATTGCCAGTTAGCAGGGAAACGGATTGGATTTCCATTCCTTTGGCATCTAGCACAACTGAATCGGTTGGGTAAAAATGCGGTTGCAGGGTGAGGGTAGCTTTACCTGCGAGTTGCGACTTATCGAATAGCAAAGTAGCTTCTAGGCGGGTATGCACCAGGTCGTTGTTTTTTTCAGCAAAGCCACGATAGATTTTTTTCCAATCATTTTTATCCTGGGTTACCTGTGCATATGCGGCGGTATTCCATAGCAGGAGGGCGAGCAAGAACCATTTTTTCATACGATTATTTTAGTGTTAATAAGCAGAAAGCGAACAGCCAAAGGGATGTCCTTTTTAGTAAAGATAAGTAAAGGGAGAATGTAGAAAAGGGAAATGGATAAGCCGGTGGGTTGGGGGATATGGGGTAGCAAAAGCTTACGATCGGTTGTGGAAATCAGTACATTTGTTTCCCTTTCGAAAAAAACAGCATGCAGAGATATTTTATAGAAGTACGCTATGGTGGAGCCGGTTTAAGTGGCTTTCAGGTGCAGGAGAATGCCAGCACGGTGCAGGGCTTGTTAGAGCAGGCATTAGAAATATATACCAGAAAGCCGGTAGCATTAACGGGTTCATCGCGAACGGATGGGGGGGTGCATGCCCGTCAAAATTTTTTTCATTTCGATTGGGAGGAGCAAATACAGGGAGATTGGGGGTATCATTTGAATGCGCTTTTGCCGGGGGGAATTGCGGTGCGGGGGATTTATGCGATGCCGGAGGGGGCACATTGTAGGTTTGATGCGATTGGGAGGGAATATGTATATACGATTTATCACCGGAAGGATCCGTTTCAGGAGGGCTGGGGATGGCAGTATCCGTATCCATTAGAGGAAGAGCGATTAAGGGCAGCGGCGGAAAGGGTAAAGGGGCTGCATGATTTTAGGGCTTTTTGTAAGCGAGGGGCACAAGTAAAAACGTATTTGTGTGATATAGAAGAATCGGTTTGGGAGATGGGGGATGAGTGTTGGCGGTATCGGGTTCGGGGCAATCGGTTTTTGCGAGGTATGGTAAGGGCGTTGGTAGGTGGCATGGTGCGGGTGGGCAGGGGTCAGTTAACTGAGGAGGCTTGGGGGAAAATGATAGTTGAGGGGGTTGGAAGTGGGGTACAATGGTTGGCGCCAGCGGAGGGATTGGTACTAGAGCGGGTGTTGTATCCCGTGGAGTGGGGAGATTGGCGGGGGATTGGGGGAGATGCGCAAAAATTTTTTGTAGAGGGCTAGTAGGTGTGAAAGCTTATCTGCATTGGTTTTCAGATAGATGGGTGCCGAAGGGGTAGAAGTTTTTAGTAGAAATATTTGGGCAGGGAGTTAATCGGATGTATCTTTGCCGCCCGCCCGTTGAAATAGGGTGGTTAGTTCTTAACAATCAGGAAAAGAAGTGAGAGAAAGTAAGAGTGAAAAAGAAAAAATAAATTAGGTGATTAGGTAAAGAGTTGTATCTTTGCCGCCCGCCTTTAAAAAGGCGAATGTTCTTTAACTTTTTTTATGCTGATTTTATTTGAGTTTTCTTCAAATAATTTTGGTTACTAAAATAAAGGTGCTTACCTTTGCAGCCCCAATAAATGGGGAGGCTTAGAAAAGCCGAAAGTTCTTTGAAAGTTTGGAAGCAACAGCAGCATAAAACTTTAAGTTTTATGGTAAGGTTTGCAGCAATCAAAAAATACACACATATCCGACGTTAATTTCGATTAATTGAGATTAAGTCAGATCAAACAACATTTACAATGGAGAGTTTGATCCTGGCTCAGGATGAACGCTAGCGGCAGGCTTAATACATGCAAGTCGAGGGGCAGC
>CAIUKP010000260.1 GCA_903899675.1 uncultured Bacteroidota bacterium
AGCATCTTTTTATTTTTTAGGGTTGAGTTACTCAGTAAAAATGATACGGTTACAGTAAATGCATCTGTTAAAAAGGTAATGATAGAGTCTACGATTTCGAATCAGACTCGTATATATAGTTCAGAGAAACAAGAAGGGTTGACTAGTGAGATGACTGCATATATTAAAAAGATATTGGAATCTCCCATTTCAATGGATATATCTGCGATTAATGGAGAAGTAATCTCTATAGATACTTCTAAGGCAGTTCGGTTTTTAACAAATATTCCTTGGGAAAATTTTTTCGTTGACTTCTCTTCATCTATGTTTTATTTCACATCTGCTAAGTTATCCGGAAAGCGTGCTGTGATTTCAAAAAAATCTGAAGGTATCTCCGAGAAGATACATTATTTATTAGACAGTGCTGCTGGAGGAAATAATTATTTTAGTTTTTCGGGTGACAGAAAAACTAATGCTAAGCAACTAATTGCCGGGACCACAGTTTTAAGTAAAAGTGATTTTACTCTTTCTGGTACAATGGCGGTAAATACTGCAACTCATTTAGTATTATCAAAGAAAACAGTTTATTCGGGAAAGGGTAATTATAGCTTTCAAGAGATGAAAATGCCTATGGAAATAAATGAGATTATTGAATCCAAGATAGATTTTCGTCTTGAGTAGTTTCCCTTCTCCGAATAGTACGCCAGAGGCGTACTATTCGGTTCGGAGGAATAATCTGTATAATTCTGCGGGGTATTTTATACAGGGATACGAAGTTTCTGAGATGTTTTTACATATATCGAATTAGCCGTTATTGACTTATGTATATGATGCGGCAATGAATTTAGTTAACTGATGTTGATTTGTACCCCGAAGTGCATAGTCTCCTCCTACGTCGTAAGACTATGCGAAGAAGGAATTTCCCTTCTCCGAATAGTCTCCCAGCGGGGACTATGCGGTTCGGAGGAATAATCTACACACTTTGCAGGATATTATTTTACAGGGAAAAAGGTATCTATGATTTTATTACTTAAATTGAATTAACCGATATTGACTTAGGTATTTTATGTAGTAATGAATTTAATTAACAGATGTTGATTTGAACTCCGAAGCGCATAGTCTCCTCCTACGTCGGAAGACTATGCGAGGAATGAATGTTAACTTGTCAAATTTGCCATATAATCCATACGCAAATGTTGTTACAATTGATAAGAATATTGAAAAATGGGAAATATCAAAAAATAATGGTTTAAAATTGACTTGGGCAGTTAAAAATTTGAAAAGTATTCAGAGCATTACAAGGGCTACGAATACAGCGCCTTTTAGTTTACAGCCACTCGATATTATTCAACAGGTTCCTGGCGCAGTAACTGTTGTTGCATTAGTTCCGGGGGATTTATCGCATTCAACGGGTAAATCAATGTATTGGGTTGTAGGCCCTGATGTTACTTCTTTTACAATTGATCCTTCCTTTCTTTCTGGATTTTCCCTCGGTGAGACAATCGATATATCAATAGGCAGTGGAACTAACATGGTTTTTTATTTAAATGGTAATCCGATAGATATTTTATCTCTCAATACAACTTATCTACCTGGTTTTTCAGTGATTAATTAGAGTTCAATGAGAACAGAGCCGTTTTATAGCGGCTCTGTTTTATATTTATGTTATGAAATACGTATTATGTATTGTTTTGGTTTCCCTATTTTTTTATGAGACCTCTGCCCAAAAAGGAGCTCAAAAAGCTGAACTGCTGGCATACAATGTTTTATTTAGTGGCATTACTAGTGGTTTAGGGGCTGTAATTAATTCACCTAAAACAAAAAATAAAAAAAGGGTTTTTTTAACTGGATTTTGGCAAGGTGGTATAGGTGGGTTATTAAAATATTCAGGAAAAGAGTTAATATATCAAGTAGGCAATCAAGAAAGTTTATACTTTGCTTGGCCTGCCAGAATTGTTCATTCAGCTGGTTTGTCTATATGTGAAAATGCTTCTTATGTTCGGCCATTTCTAAAAAACTGGCAATTTTATTTGGGTTTTCTGCGATTTGATTTTTCTGTTGATAATTCACATCCCTTTAGAGTAAGGTTTTTGCCTGAAGCGCCTTATGCTATATATATGGCATCTCAATATGGTAATTTTAACATTTCAAAAACCATCCAGACTGGAAGTATTATTTTTCAAAATCCGAATTCCATTATTTTTACTTTGAAAGATCAGACTCAAGTACCAGGGGCCAGTTTTGGACGAGCATTTACTGTAGGTAGAGATTGGAGAGAAACCGATTATACAATTGCACATGAAATTATTCATGAATTTCAGTTTAATGAATATCAAATATTCAACTCATTTTTAAATAGGCCAGCTAAAAAAACAGTTGGGAAAAAAACACAAAAAATATTTACAAATTATGTTTACGCGGATATTCCATACTTCTGGCCCTTCTATAAAATTTTTGATTATAAATCTAAAGATAATTATTACGGAAACATTTTTGAATTTGAAGCTGAGAGTAGTGCTTCGAATAAATATGTGCCTCGCTAGGTAATTATATTTTCCTTTTTCGCATTCTATCACAAAAAACAACTAACCTAGGCTTCAGCCTTCATGGTGTTAACGTATTTTCCTTTCTCATAGTCTTACGACGTAGGAGGATACTATGCCTGAAGGAATTTCGCTATTGAACCCTTTTCTTTCCTCTCTCCATTTCTCCCTACAAAATCGTACCTTTGCACCCGAAAATGCCGGGATATGCTGAATAAATTAGATGCCATTAAAGCCAGATTTGATCAGGTGGGCATTGCTTTAACCAACCCGGAAATCATCAACAACCAGAAAGAATTCGGGGCATACAGCAAAGAATACCGCTCGCTGGAGAAAATTATGCAGCCCTATGAGGCCTATAAAAAAGTGCTGGCCGATTACGATTTTGCCCGCGAAGCCCAACAATCTTCCGACGACGACATGAAGGAACTGGCCAAGATGGAACTGCCCGGCCTCGAAGAAAAAAAGGACGAACTGGAGAAACTCCTTGCCCAATTACTGATACCAAAAGACCCCCAAGACGATAAAAATGCCATCCTCGAAATCCGTGCCGGAACGGGGGGAGATGAAGCCAGCTTATTTGCCGGCGACCTCTTAGGCATGTACCTGCGATATTGCTCTAAAAAAGGATGGAAAACCCAGATAGTTAGTGAAAGTGAAGGAACAGTAGGTGGCTACAAAGAGGTTGTGGTAGAAGTTACCGGGGAAGATGTATATGGCACGCTTAAATTTGAGAGTGGCGTACACAGGGTACAACGTGTGCCTAATACCGAAACCCAGGGTCGCGTACATACCTCCGCCGCAACAGTTGCCGTTATGCCGGAAGCTGAAGAAGTTGATTTTGAATTGAAAGAAAGCGACGTGAAAATGGAAACCGCCCGAAGTGGGGGTGCGGGCGGACAAAACGTAAATAAAGTAGAAACCAAGGTATTTCTTACCCATATTCCTACCGGGGTGGTAGTGGTTTGCCAAACCGAACGCTCTCAGCTGGGCAACCGGGAAAAAGCCATGAATATGCTGCGCACCAAACTGTACGAAGAGCAGGTGCGTAAGCAGGAAGATGAAATTTCTCGCCGCCGGAAAACCCTAGTAAGTACGGGCGACCGGAGTGCAAAAATCAGAACCTATAACTGGCCGCAGGGTCGGGTTACCGATCATAGAATCGGACTCACTTCTTATAACCTGGATGCAGTAGTTAACGGGGAAATTGAAGAGTTTATCGAGGCATTGCAGATGGCAGAAAATGCCGAGAAAATGCTTACCCAGTAAGCACTAATTATTTTTTACTTTTTCCTCTGTTTCTTTAATTGCCAGCTCCCAGTTCCAGGCGGTGCGCATCATTTCTTTTAGGTCGTACTGTATGCTCCAACCCAGTTGCTGCACGGCTTTTTCGTTATTGGCATAAATTGCCATCACATCGCCCGGGCGGCGGGCACCCAGCGAATAAGCTAGTGGGCGACCGGATACTTCTTCAAACATCCGGATGGCTTCTAGTACAGTAATGCCATTGCCGGTTCCTAAATTAAATACTTCGCAGTTTTCGGTATGCTTGTTGGCCTGCAGGTATTGCAGGGCGAGGGTGTGGGCATGTGCGATATCACACACATGTATATAGTCGCGAATACAACTGCCATCTCTTGTAGGATAATCGTTGCCAAACACCTTCATGGTTGGTAATTTTCCAATAGCCGTTTGTGTGATGGCAGGAACCAGATTCTGGGGTTTTCCCAAAGGAGTTTCCCCAATCAGGGCAGAGGGGTGGGCCCCTACCGGATTAAAATACCGCAGTAAAATAGCCGCGCCTCCATTATTACTGAACATATCCCGCACAATGGTCTCCCCCATTTGCTTGGTAGCTCCATAGGGCGATTCGGCCGTTTGTATGGGGGTGGATTCGGTAACCGGGATGCTGGCCGGATTGCCATATACCGTGCAAGAAGAAGAAAAAACAAAATGGGGAACATCGAATTCTGCGGCACATTTTAGTAGGTTAATCAGCGAAAACAGGTTGTTCTCGTAATAAAGCAGCGATTCTTCTACCGATTCTCCCACCGCTTTGTAGGCAGCGAAATGTATGATGCCCGCTATCGAATCATTCTCCTGAAAAACTGCCAGGGTTTCATCAAAATTTTTCAGGTCAACCTTATAATTTTTTACTTTTTTTCCGGTGATTTTTTCAATTCCGGCAAGGGCATATTCGGAAGAGCGAGATAAATCGTCGATGGAAATCACATCAAATCCATTCTCGAGTAAATCTACTAAAGTATGTGAGCCAATATATCCGCATCCGCCG
>CAIUKP010000261.1 GCA_903899675.1 uncultured Bacteroidota bacterium
CTTATATGAACAGCTGCTAAATACAGACTGCTACAAAAAAGAAGCAGTAGAAACGGAGGGGGTGCAAACGGCATTTTATTTAACAGGCGACTCTAAAATTGAGCTGTTAGAAAGTATGCAGCCCAATGGGGTAATTGCTCGATTTATAGAACAAAAAGGGGAGGGCTTGCATCATATTGCATTTGAAGTTCCGGATATCCGAGCTGAAATGAGCCGGTTGAAGAGTGCTGGATTTCGTTTATTAAGTGATGAGCCCAAAAGGGGTGCCGACAATAAATGGGTATGTTTTGTGCACCCCAAATCGGCGGGAGGAGTATTGGTTGAGTTGTGCGAGGAAATAAAAGGGTAATCAAAAAATAAGGCAGTAATTAAATGCCCAGTTTTAGCAAAGCGGTTTGAGCTGCTTGCTGACTAGCGTCTTTTTTATTGTACCCCTTTCCGGAGGCGATTGTTTCACCATCAATCAGCACATCCATTTGAAACAGGCGCCGGTTACCTTCCCTTTTTTCATCCACCAGTTCGAAACTGAGTGTTTTGCCATTCTTGCTAGCCCAACCGATGAGTTTATTTTTCAGGTTAATATCCACCGATTCCAAATCATCTACAAACATGTGGGGCATCACCACCTGATTGAGCACCCACTGCTGGGTTTTTCGGTAGCCCTTATCTAGATAAACCGCGCCAACCAAGGCTTCGAGAGTATTTCCGAAAATATGACTTCCCTTAAGGGCGTTATCGAATTTATTATAGAAGGTTAGTTTTCGCAAGCCCATGCGAAGGGCGATATCATTCAGCTGCTGGCGGTTAACCATTTTGCTGCGCATTTCTGTTAGGTAGCCTTCTCCTTTATACGGATATCTTTTAAAAAGGTAGTCGGCAACAATAGCACTGAGAATAGCATCTCCTAGGTATTCGAGGCGCTCATTATTTTCGTCGGCCGTTTCTTTTACCGAACGGTGGCTTAGGGCAGTTCGATACAGTTGGGTATTGGAGGTTTCAATGGCCAATACCTCTTTTAATTGAAGGGCGAATTTAGTTTCGTATCCAGGCTTTCTGGTAAAAAAGGTGAGCAGTTGTATCACGCACTCAAGCTATGAATTTTTTCACAATGATACAAGCATTGTGTCCGCCAAACCCAAATGTATTGCTAAGAGCTGCACGAACCAGTCTTTGCTGGGGTTTATGGAAAGTATAATTCAGCCGTTGATCTAACTCAGGGTCATCGGTAAAGTGATTGATGGTTGGGGGCACTATATCATGAATAACACTTTGAATAGCAGCAATTGCCTCAATTACGCCGGCGGCACCCAAACAGTGGCCCGTCATAGATTTGGTAGAGGAAATGTTCAACTGATACGAGTGTTCTCCAAATACATTCAGGATGGCATTCAGTTCGGCTCCATCACCCAGGGGAGTGGAGGTACCGTGTGTATTGATATAGTCGATGTCTTCGGGTTTCATTCCGGCATCTTGTAAGGCAGCATGCATAACATTTTTGGCACCCAATCCTTCGGGATGGGGGGCGGTAAGGTGATAGGCATCTGCAGTAGCGCCACCACCGGCAATTTCGCAATAAATTTTGGCACCGCGTTTTACAGCGTGCTCATAATCTTCCAGCACCAGCACTCCGGAAGCCTCACCCATCACAAATCCGTCGCGGTCTTTATCGTATGGCCGGCTGGCGGTAAGTGGATCATCGTTCCGCTCACTCAGGGCTTTCATAGCATTGAATCCGCCTACACCCGATTCGCCCATTACCGATTCAGTACCACCGGTTAATATAATGTCAGACTTACCCATCCGGATATTATCTGTAGCAACAATAATGGCATTGGTACTGGATGCACAGGCACTCACTACTGCAAAGTTAGGCCCACGGAAACCATGGCGCATGGATATTTGTCCGGCAGCAATATCCAATATCATTTTTGGAATGAAAAAAGGATTGAAACGGGGAACTCCGTCGCCTTTGGCAAATTCCATCACTTCGTCCTGAAAAGTTACTAGTCCGCCAATACCACTGGCAAATATCACGCCTACGCGGTCGATATTTACATTTTCTCGGGAGATGCCAGCATCTGCAACGGCCATATCACTGGCAGCCAAGGCAATTTGGGTAAAGCGGTCTAATTTCCGTGCCTCTTTTTTCTCCATATGATTTAGAGGGTCGAACCCTTTAATCTCACAGGCAATACGGGTTTTGAATTTAGCAGGATCAAATTGGGTAATAGGTCCACATCCGGATACACCGTTCAACATTCCCTGCCAAAATTCTTCCAGATTATTTCCGATGGGGGTAATGGCTCCTATTCCAGTAACAACAACTCTTTTCAATTGCATGGTTAGCCTGATTAACTGATAATCCGCCATTATGCAACTCATTGAAGGTTACATAATGACGGATTGTAAATTATTCCTGAAAGGAGTACAATTATTTTGCGTGCTCTTCCAGGTACGCAACAGCCTGACCAACAGTAGTGATGGTTTCAGCCTGCTCATCCGGAATGGAGATATTGAATTCTTTTTCAAACTCCATGATTAGCTCAACGGTATCGAGCGAATCGGCACCCAAATCATTGGTGAAAGAAGCCTCGTTAGTTACTTCAGCTTCGTCAACTCCTAATTTGTCAACAATGATTTTCTTAACTCTTGTTGCAACGTCTGACATGATAGTAAAATTTAGTTTATACTGGTGCAAAAATATACTTTTTGAACTAATTACAAAGAAATACTATTAAGGATATTTTATATTTATTAAAAGATGGCCTAAAAAATTAAAAAAATCAGCATTTTAGCTATAAAAATTGCGTATATTTAAAGCGATTGATGGTGTATTATTTACTAAAAATATGTTTATGGGCTTAAAGCAAATTGACCATGGAAGTGAAGAATACAAACAAATGGTTCAGTTGAGGCTACAAATTCTTAGACAACCATTAGGGCTGAGTTTCACCCATGAGGAATTGTTGAAGGAAAAAGACGAAATGCTGATTGCAGCCTTTGATGATGAAGAAATAATGGGCTGTTGTATGCTTTGTCCTGTCAATGAAAACAGCATCAGATTAAGACAAATGGCTGTGCAAAATCAAGTACAGCGAAAAGGAATTGGCGCCTCTATTTTGTCATTTGCAGAGAATATTGCCA
>CAIUKP010000262.1 GCA_903899675.1 uncultured Bacteroidota bacterium
AGAAAAAGATAGGCTGTTTTATTTTATTATATATAATCACATTTTCCCTTTTGATTGGGGGTAATGTACCTTCACTTTTTACCTCGCAAATAGTACCTTTGCCCACATCATGGAAATAAACGCCCAAACCGCCGCACAACTCAGACTTACTGAGGAAGAATTTAACAGTATTTGCTCGAAACTTAACAGGACCCCCAATTTCACAGAACTATGTGCTTTTAGTGGTATGTGGAGTGAACATTGCAGTTATAAAAATTCAATTCAGTGGTTAAAAACGCTTCCTCGCAGTGGCGGTAGAATGCTGGTTGCCGCCGGAGAAGAAAATGCCGGCTTAATGGATATTGGCAATGGATTCGGCGTTGTATTTAAAATTGAAAGTCATAACCACCCCTCCGCCATCGAACCCTTCCAGGGAGCCGCAACGGGAGTAGGCGGTATTCAGCGAGATATATTTACCATGGGTGCCCGCCCGATTGCTTCCTTAAATAGTTTACGCTTTGGCAATCCTGCCGACAAAAAAACACAACGCTTGCTCAGTGGCGTAGTGCATGGGATTGGGCATTATGGGAATTGTTTTGGGGTACCAACTGTAGGAGGTGAAATCTATTTTGATTCCTGCTATCATACCAACCCCTTGGTGAATGCCATGAGTGTAGGTATCATGCAAGCAAATAAAATGGTAAGTGCCATCGCAAAAGGTACTGGCAATCCGGTGTTTTTTGTAGGAAGTGCTACTGGAAAAGATGGTATAGGAGGCGCTTCCTTTGCTTCCGCCGATATAACCGCCGATAGCGTAGAAGAACTACCAGCAGTTCAGGTGGGTGACCCATTTCAGGAGAAAAAATTATTAGAAGCCTGCTTAGAAGTAATAGAAACCGGCGCAGTAGTAGGTATGCAGGATATGGGTGCTGCCGGCATCATTTGTTCCACTGCAGAAATGAGTGCCAAAGGAGAAGTAGGCATGCATATCGACCTCGAGAAAGTGCCTACCCGACAAAAAAACATGAAAGCTTGGGAACTCTTACTGAGTGAAAGTCAGGAGCGCATGCTACTCGTGGCACACAAAGGCAGAGAAAAAGAAGTGATCGATGTTTTTGAAAAGTGGGATCTAAGTTGCAATGAAATTGGATATGTAACCGATGATGGTCTTTTACAGTTCTATATGCATGGTCAGTTAGAAGCCAGTATTCCTGCCTATGAATTGGTATTGGGCGGAGGGGCTCCACAATACAAACGAGAATTTAAAGAGCCGGCCTATCTGCAAAAAGTCAATAGTTTTCGAATAGAAACAGTTGACGATGTAACCGATTTAGCTGCCGTCGCTCATGCATTAAATAAATTACCCAATATCGCTTCTAAAAGATGGATATACACCCAATATGATAGTATGGTGGGTGCCGCCAATGCTTCTACCAACATACCTTCGGATGCATCGGTTGTGTTAGCAAAAGGAACGGGAAAATCATTGGCAATAACGGTAGATTGCAATAGCCGCTACGTGCATGCCAACCCTTATACCGGCGCGATGATTGCTGTTGCTGAAGCAGCCAGAAACATTGTTTGCAGTGGTGGAGAGCCCATTGGAGTTACCAACTGCCTCAACTTTGGCAACCCCTTCGATCCTGAGGTATACTATCAATTTGTAGAAGCCATTCGCGGAATGGGAGATGCTTGCAGAGCTTTTCAAACACCGGTTACCGGTGGGAATGTAAGTTTCTATAATCAAAACCCCGATGGTCCGGTATTTCCAACTCCCACCATTGGCATGGTAGGCGTGCTGGATGATTTTGCAACCCGACTTTCTCTTGCCTTTCAGCAAACGGGTGATCTGATTTATTTGGTTGGTAAAATAGTAGATGATATCGCCTGCTCCGAATACTTATATCAATTAAAAGGGGTTCCTTATTCTCCTGCCCCTTATTTTAATCTGGAAGAAGAATTGGCAGTGCAACAATTTATTACCCATGCCAATCTGAAAAAAATGTTGGCAAGTGCTCATGATATCAGTGAAGGAGGGGTAATCATTGCTTTACTAGAGTCTGCCTATCCCTCACAATTTGGATTTACGGTAACTGCTGAATACAATGGTATAAGAAAAGATGCATTTTGGATGGGTGAAGCGCAAGGTAGAGCAGTGGTATCTATACAACCCCATTTGAAAGATTCATTTCTTCAACTAGCCAAAGAATTGGCTATTCCTGTAATGGCTTTGGGAACGGTTGCTGAAAATAATGTGCAGGTGAATGGAGAAGATTGGGGAAGTATCGAAACCTTCCGAAATGAATACGACACGGCAATAGAATCATTTATGAATGCCTCTGCCTTATGAGTTCGATGCCTCCATACATAAATAGAACTGCTGCAATTGTGGTAACCGGTGCCGCAGGGTTCATCGGTTCTTGCATGGTACAATGGCTGAATGAAAATGGTTTTGAAAATCTGCTATTAGTAGATGATTTTGGCGTAGAAGAGAAACGGAAAAACTGGGAATCTAAAAAATATACTAGCATCATCGAACGGCAGGCTTTTTTTGATTGGTTGGCTGATCAGCAACCAACCATCGATTTAATCATTCATCTGGGTGCCCGAACCGATACTACCGAATTTAATTACAGCATTCACGAAGCACTCAATGTAAGATATTCGGAAGATATCTGGAACTATGCAACCCTGCATCAATTACCCCTTATTTATGCTTCTTCAGCTGCAACCTATGGAGCTGGAGAACTGGGCTATAACGACGATCATCAATCCCCAGAAAAACTGAAACCATTAAACCCCTATGGCGTAAGTAAAAATGAATTTGATAAATGGGCTTTACAGCAGTCAAGTGATCACCAACCTCCCTGCTGGACCGGTCTGAAGTTTTTTAATGTGTATGGTCCCAACGAATACCACAAACACCGAATGGCAAGTGTTATCTGGCATGCTGTTAACCAGATTAAAGCAAAGGGCGTATTCCAATTGTTTAAAAGCCACCGACCCGATTTTGCCGATGGCGAACAACTACGTGATTTTATTTATGTAAAAGATGTGGTGGAAGTAATTGGCTGGATGGCCGCCCGCATGTTGCAAAACCAATGGGATGAAACCTGTAATGGTTTATACAATCTGGGCACCGGCAAAGCAAGATCTTTTAACGATTTAATTACTGCCTCTTTCAATGCACTTTCCCTACCGGTAAATATTCAATACATCGACATGCCGGCTGACATTCGAAATACCTATCAGTATTTTACGGAAGCCAATATGCAAAAACTGCGCAACGTAGGATACCAGCAACCCATGCATACCCTTGAAGAAGGGGTAACTGACTATGTTACCCATTATTTGCAACCAGTTACGACTTGGTAGAAATTACA
>CAIUKP010000263.1 GCA_903899675.1 uncultured Bacteroidota bacterium
ACCAACTGAGCTACCTCGCCTAATATCCTTAATCCAACCTCTTTCTCCTTCCGCTTGAACCCGTGTGTGCGCCTTTGGCGCATATGAATCCTGTGATCTAACCAACTGAGCTACCTCGCCAAAATGGTTATTTGCAGTAACGGGGGGCAAAGATAAAGGTTTCCGATAAATGGTACTACCCTAAAATGCCAAAAGTTTGGTGAGCTCGCGGCTTAACTTGGGAACTCCGGGTAACATGGCCTGTTCTAGGGCAATTTGCATGGGTACTGCCGGTAAATTAAGGGCGCCTATCACTTCTACAGGCGCATCCAGGTAACAATAACAGGTACGTGTAATACGATGAGCCAGGGCCTCCGTAAAGGAATTATTTTGGGGCTCTTCTGTTAATATCAATACTTTTCCGTGCCGCTTCACCAAATCAAATACCGCCTCTTCATCTAGGGGAAATAGGGTTCTTAGGTCTAAAATTTCTATTTGTCCGGGCACTTTTTCTCCCACCTGGCGAGCCCAATGCACGCCCATTCCGTAGGTGATTACGCCCATCGTCATCCCCTTTTCTACCAGCACGGGATCGGCTTCCAGGGCTACGCGAGCCTTTCCTAAAGGTATTATATAATCGGAAGAAGGTTCAATAGACTGGGCAGCTTCCGTTCCCGGAACCCTGCTCCAATAGAGGCCCTTATGTTCTAACATCACCACCGGATTAGGATCTAACAGGGCTGCTTTCATCAAACCCTTCATATCAGCTGCATTGGACGGATAAACTACTTTAATACCCTTGATAGATAAAAGTGTAGACTCAATGCTTCCACTATGGTAGGGCCCGCCACCCCCATATGCACCTACCGGCACCCGCAACAACATTTGTACGGGAAATTTTCCGTTGGATAAATAGCAGGATTTAGAAATTTCTGTTACCAGTTGATTCAATCCAGCATATATATAATCGGCAAATTGCACTTCTACTATGGGCTTCATTCCCATGGCACTCATGCCAGCGGTAGAACCTATGATATACGCCTCCTGAATGGCCGTGTTAAATACCCGCTCTTTTCCAAATCGGTCCATTAAATGATCGGCCTCACGGAATACGCCTCCCAGTCGGCTGCCTACATCCTGACCATATAATACCGTTTCGGGATAGGCTTCCATTAATTCCTCTATAGCATGCAGGGCAGCTTCCACCATCATCACTTTCTTACCTTTCAGGGGTTCGCGGGTTCCCATCTCTTCTGTTATCAGGGTTTCGGCATATACATGATCTTCCACGGTTTCTACATCTGGATCATCGGAATGGAGAGCCCTAGAAAAATCGTGTTGAACCCTTTTGGATACGGCTGTTTCTATTTGTTGTAATTCTTGCTCAGTAATGCCGGCTTCTAATAATAAATTACGGAGAATTACAACTGGATCGAGCAAAGGCTTTTGAATTGAGGAGGGGTCTTTATAGCGATACGATTCTTTTCGAACCCCACTGGTATGATGCCCTAACAAAGATAAAGTTGCATGCACCAATACCGGCTTTCGCTCGATACGGGCAATTTGAATGGCCCGTTGCATGGTTAAATAACTTTCGGCAAAATTGCTGCCATCACATTGTAACCGCTCCATCCCTTTAAATCCGTCTGCAAAGTCGTAGGCATTGGTGGTGCGAATTTCATCGGCTTTGGCACTTATGCTCCATCCATTATCCTGCACCAAATATATGATGGGCAACTGCTTTAGCACGGCAAACTGAAACGCCTCACTCACTTCTCCTTCGGTAACAGCACCGTCACCCATAGAACAAATTACTATGGGCAACTGGCCGTTGTTGGTTTTTCGCAATTTCATTACGCCGGTTTCTTCGGCTATTTGTATAGCATGTGCCAACCCTGTAGATGGAATGGCTTGCATACCGGTTGCACTACTTTGGTGCATAATTGAAGGCTTACCCGGATCTTTACTGCTTGGGTGGGAATAATAGGTTCTGCCTCCAGAAAATGGATCGTTCTTCTTTCCTAGCAATTGCAACATCAACTCATAGGGGGTAAAACCGAGTGATAACAACATACTGTCGTCGCGGTAATAGGCACTTAGCCAATCGCAACTGTGCATCTGCATACCGGTAGCAATTTGAATGGCTTCATGCCCTCGGGAAGTTGCATGCACATACCGGCATTCTGCCCGCTGGGTCTCGAAAGTTTCCGACATGGTTTTTGCAGTAACCATCATCTGATAGGCATCCAGCAAAGTAGTAAGGTTCAGCATGCTGTATGTTCGGTTGTTATGCATGAATAATCAGTGAAAAAACAGATTGATCTTCAAAATATCCTTCCAACTCATCGCCCACAACACAGGGTCCTACTCCAGCAGGTGTTCCCGTATATATCAAATCACCCGGCTCTAGGGTAAAGTATTGAGAGATATGGGCTATCAGGAAATCAAAAGGAAAAATCATATAGTTCGTGCTCCCCTGCTGAACTGGATTTCCGTTTTTCTTCAATGAAAAATGGATTTCGCCTTCCGGTATTTCCTGCCAATTTCCCAAAATGGCCGCCTGATCCCAGGCTTTGGCTTTTTCCCAGGGCAACCCCTTTTTCTTAAGCTCGGCCTGTAAATCCCTGGCAGTAAAATCAATGCCTACCGTAATCGCATCTATATACGTTAACGCATCTGAAGAAATCTTACTACCCCTTTTTGCTACCCGAAGCACCAACTCTGCCTCGTAATGCAAATCCTTTGTAAATACCGGATAATGAAAATCAGACCCAACAGAAAGCAGGGCAGTAGAAGGCTTCATAAATAGTACAGGCTCCTCAGGCACTTCATTACCCAATTCCCGGGCATGCTCTGCATAATTTCTTCCTACACAAATGATTTTCATATTCAGTAACTTTTCCGGCGCTAATTAATAGCCCCTGTTTGAGTAGAACGACCTGAAAATGAAAAAATTGTATGGGAGTAGCCCGAATATCGGGATGGTGGGGAACTAGGATGAAGCAACAAAAAATATCAACAAATTTGGGGGTTCAATTTCTCCAAAATGAGTTTTATTAAGAGAATTTGATAGTAGCCTTCAAAATACTCGGATAAATGTTCCGTATCAATTTATCACCTGAATACACCCTCTTTTGGTATATTTAAACAGCCTGTATCACATGAAGGTCGGCTCCATGCCGTTGAAGGGTATCCTTCTTAGTGTGAAAATGGGCTTTTTTTATATATCATCCCCCTGACTATAAAGGCTAATAATATTTCGAAGAAGAAAAACCTGTAAGGAGAAAATCTTACAACTCCATCCGGTTTGCCATATTCATAGTAAAGGCCAACCCTGCCAGCACAAAGGATTCTATCACATCACAGCTTGCTTTTATCTTGGCATCCACCACCGGCTGTTCCTCAGCCAGCCAGTGACCTAGCACAAAATCTACCTGTCCGCCCCGAGGAAACTGGTTACCTATCCCAAATCGGAGTTTAGCATACTGGTCTGTACCCAGCGTTAGCTGAATATCTTTTAGTCCATTATGCCCAGCATCAGACCCCGAGCCCCGCAAACGTAATTTACTGAGCGGTAAAGCCAAATCATCCACAATAGTTAGGGTTTGCTCTAAGGGGATATTCTCTTTATTCATCCAATATAAAAAGGCCTTTCCACTGAGGTTCATAAAAGTAGTTGGCTTGATACAAACCAGTTCCCGCCCCTTCAATTTTACAGTACCCATCTCTGCCAATCTACCCGAAGTGAATACTCCCCCATGCTTCTGCACAAAAGCATTCAACACATCAAAGCCAATGTTGTGCCGTGTGTGGTGATAGTCGGGGCCAGGATTACCTAAGCCTACAATTAAAAAACGTTGCATAGCCGCTATTCTAGGGTTACGGGTAAAAGTACATGATTTGCCCAATTGAAAAACATTCGGGAAAAACAGCCTTCCCTTTTTTACATAAAAAAACTGCAAGTTCGCAAGAACCTGCAGTTATAAAAATCATTCGAAAAGATTATTTTTTCGCAGCAGCGGGAGCAGCTTTGGCAGCCGGACCAGCTTTTGCACCAGATGCTTCTTCCTGCTTTAATTGGCGGGTAAGCACTACTGAAGCAATAGGAATACGGGGAGAGTTCATAATTTCCATGCCAGGAACTTTAACATCCTCCACACGGATATTTCCGTTCAAATCTAACTCGGTAATGTCTACAGTAATGTTTTCCTGCAAATCTTTAGGAAGCGCTTTTACCTTTAAAGATTTGATTTTGATGATGAGCTTTCCTCCACCCTTCACCCCAACAGAGGTTCCGGTAAACTTCAATGGTATAGTGGCTACCACTTTTTTGTCACCTACCAGTTCCAGTAAATCAACGTGAATCAGTGAATCCGTTACTTTATCAAATTGCAAATCTTTTAAAATGCAACGATACGTTTTGCCATCTACTGTAACATCGGCCGTTTGAAATTCACTAGTGTACACTAAAGACTTAAATGCCTTTGCAGAAGCGTAAAAATTTACCTCCTGAGCACCCCCGTAAATTACAGCTGGCACATTTTCCTGAGAGCGAATCTGGCGGGCGGCTTTTTTGCCATGCTCGGTCCTCAGGTGACCTTCGATTGTAATTGTTTTCATAAAAAAATGAATTTGATTGATTCCCTCACGCCGGAACATAATAGTTACGCCCGGTTTTGGGAGGGCGAAGGTAATAAAAATCAGCTAAAAACCACGTATAGAAGCGATTATTTCTCCCTTCCTCTCAATTGGGAATGGATAAAAAGGCTGGTAATGCTCTTATTTTCGTAGGCATTCCGGATGGCGATGGAAAACAAATCCGCTACGCTGATGACCTTTATTTTGGGAGATTCCTTCATAAGTGGGATGGTATCGCATACTACCAGCTCTTCCAGCACACTGTTTTCGATGTTTTCGTAGGCTTTCCCGCTCAATACGGGGTGGGTAATCATGGCCCGAACGCTGTTGGCACCCTTTTCCTTTAGCAATCCAGCCGCTTTGGCTAAGGTACCGCCCGTATCACAAATATCATCTACCAATATCACATCTTTTCCAGTTACATCCCCAATAACCACCATACTGGCAATTTCATTGGCCCGTTTGCGGTGTTTATCACAGATTACCATTTCGGCATTAAAATAACTCGCAATTTCGCGTACCCGGTTGGTACTGCCTACATCCGGAGCTGCAAAAGACAAATTGGCCAGCTTAAGCTGATCTATATAAGGTATAAAAATGGCAGAACTATCTAAGTGGTCAACCGGCACATCAAAAAATCCCTGAATTTGTGGAGCATGCAGGTCCATCGTAATCACCCGGTCGGCCCCGGCGGCTTCCAGCAAAGTGGCAATCATTTTGGCCCCAATGGCTACCCGGGGCTTGTCTTTTCGGTCTTGCCGAGCATATCCATAATAGGGTATTACTGCCACAACCCGATAGGCGCTGGCTCTTTTGGCAGCATCAATCATCAGCAATAACTGCATCAGATTATCGGCTGGCGCAAAAGTACTTTGCACCAAAAAAACATAATCCCCACGAATACTTTCCAAAAAAATGGGCTGCCATTCTCCGTCGCTGAACTGCTGAATATTTACTTTTCCAAGAGGGGCACCAAAGCGTTGGGCAATTTTCTCGGCCAATTTTTGAGAACCGGTACCGGAGAATATTTTAACAGAAGGATTCATATACTACTGGAATATGTGCGAAGATAACTATTCGATTACGAATTGCTATATTGACTTAATTACAATTTGTTCACATGAGAAAATTGTCGATAAAAGAATGGGCTGCCGACGACCAGCCCCGAGAAAAATTAATGCGCGAAGGTGCGCACAGTTTAAGCGTTGCAGAGTTACTGGCCATTCTGATTCATAATGGTACCCGCGATGCCTCGGCCCTGGATGTGGCCAAAAATATGCTGCTGTATGCTAATAACGACCTGCAACAACTGGCTAGGATGAGTGTGCAGGAACTAATAAAAAGCAAGATTCGGGGTATTGGGGAAGCCAAATCGGTAACCATTGCAGCTGCTATGGAATTAGGGGTTCGTAGAAAAGCCGCCGAACATTTTAGAACAAAAATTCAGGGAAGTAAGGATATTGCCGGATACTTGCAAGCCCGATTAGAATACCGCAAACAGGAAGTATTTGCTGTTGTTTACCTAAACCGGGGCAACCGCATTTTATCCCTAGAAACCATCAGCGAAGGGGGATTAACCGGAACAGTAGCCGACCCACGCATCATCTTAAAAAAAGCCCTTGAGCAAGATGCTACTTCCTTGGTTTTGTGCCACAACCATCCCAGCGGAAACTTAACGCCCAGTAAGGCAGATGAGCAACTGACTCAAAAAATAAAACAGGCTGCCGCACTAATGGATATTGCGGTGCTGGACCATATAATTGTTAGTCAGGAAGGATATTTCAGCTTTGCCGATGAAGGAATGCTATAATATCCCTAGGCTTGTCCGGTGAGTCCGCCAAAATTCATAGGAATCTCTATTTGCTCGAGGTCTTTAATGGTTCCATTACTG
>CAIUKP010000264.1 GCA_903899675.1 uncultured Bacteroidota bacterium
GACAAGATTTGAACTTGCGACCCCACGCCCCCCAGACGTGTGCGCTACCGGGCTGCGCTACATCCCGAAAAAACTCAGGTAATAAAGTAAATCCTGTGGGGAAATCAGGCATTATCAACCTCAAGGGGTGCAAATATACGGGAAAAGAAAAATTCAGGTTATATTGCAGTAAATTTTATCTCCTCTTATGAAGATTCTCATCAGGCAAGCACACATTGCCAATCCTGCCGCCCCCTTACATGGCCAAGTACAGGATATATTGATTGAGGGAGAAACCATTGTTAAAATTGCCCCCCATATCGATAGCCCTGCCGACCAAACCCTGGAAGCACCAGGCTTAATCGTTTCTCCGGGATGGGTAGATCCCTTTTCTCATTTCTGCGACCCCGGTCTCGAACATCGCGAAAATCTTGCTTCCGGCGCTGCTGCCGCTGCGGCTGGTGGATATACCCGCGTGCTGGTTTTACCCAATACCAAACCCGTGGCAGATTCTAAATCGCAGATAACCTATATCCTGAATAGTAGTACCCACCTACCCGCCTATATTCATCCACTGGGTGCCCTTACGCGTGGTACCGAGGGAAAAGAATTGGCTGAAATGTATGACATGCAACAAAACGGGGCCATTGCTTTTACGGATGGACTCAGTTCCGTTCAGCAACCTGCGCTGCTATTGAAAGCCCTGCAATATGTGAAAGCATTTGAAGGCGTGGTGATACAATTGCCGGTGGATAAGAGTATCGGAGCGCATGGTTTAATGAATGAGGGCATTATATCTACCCAAATGGGTTTACCCGGCATTCCTGCACTGGCTGAAGAAATTATGGTGAAAAGAGATCTAGACTTATTGCGCTATACCCAATCGAAACTACATATCACCGGCATCAGTACCGCCAAATCGCTGCAACTGATTCAGGATGCCCGAAATGAAGGCTGGAAAGTTACCTGCAGTGTTACCCCCTATCACCTGCGGTTTTGCGACGAAGACCTGCAACAATACGATACCCGCTTAAAAGTAAATCCCCCCTTACGCAAAGCCTCCGACCGAGCTGCTTTACGGCAAGGCATTTTGGATGGAACCATAGATTGCATCGCTACCCATCACCTGCCACAACACAGCGATCAGAAAACCTGTGAATTTGAATATGCTGCTTGGGGAATGATTGGACTGCAAACCAGCTTTGCCATTATCAATCAAATTTTCCCGGATTTATCCGAACAAAGAATTGCCGAACTTTTTTCGACGAATGCCCGTAATATTTTCGCACTGCCCGCTACTGATATACGGGAAGGAGAAAAGGCAGAACTTAGTTTTTTCAGCAAGCAGGGTTCTACCACACTCAGTCCTTCGAATAACCAAAGTAAATCGTTGAATAGTCCACATATGAATGAAACCCTACCCGGTAAGGTTTGGGGTACATTTGTAAAGGGCCAATATAACCCACAATAAAAACAAAACTATGGAACAAAAAATCACACCACCCTGGACGATTGCGCTGATTACAAGTCTGATTTGTATTGTAATTAACCTTGTAATGTATGTTAGTAATCAACTGACCAACAAATCGCTAGGTTATATCCAAATGGTACTTGTAATTGGAGTTATAATTTGGGCTTGCATAAATTATGCAAAACAAATGAATGGACAAGTTACTTATGGTAATGTGTTTGCACATGGTTTTAAAATAACTGCGGGTATAGCTGCGCTGATGTCTATTTATACAATCATTTCTGTTAAATTCATCTACCCAGAAATTATAGAAATGACGATTGATGTAGCTAGGGCAGAAATGGAAAAAAAAGGACAAGTACCCACCGATCAAATTGATATGGCTTTAGGCTTCACACGTAAATTCTTTCTACCTTTCGCCATTGCAGGATCACTTTTTGGTACAGCACTTATTGGTGCGCTTGCTTCCCTAGTTGGTGCAGGCTTAGCCAAGAAAAATCCAATATCACCCTTTGAAAACGCCAGCTAGTATGCAAATAAGCGTGGTTATCCCCTTAATTAACGAAGACGAATCGCTGCCTGAATTATGCGACTGGATAGATCGTGTGATGGTTGCCCATGCTTTTACTTATGAAGTGATTTTAGTAGATGATGGCAGCACCGATAATAGTTGGGATTTTATAGAACAAAGAAGCCAGCAATCTGCCCAATACAAAGGGATTCGCTTTAGAAGAAATTATGGTAAATCTGCCGCACTAAACGAAGGATTTAAAGCTGCACAAGGTGATGTAATTATAACCATGGATGCAGATATGCAGGATTCACCCGATGAAATTCCTGCTTTATACCACATGATTGTTGAAGACAAACTCGATATGGTGAGCGGCTGGAAAAAGAAGCGGTACGATAATACCCTTACCAAAAATTTGCCCTCTAAATTATTCAATGCTGTTGCCCGTGCTAACTCTGGCATTCAGCTGAACGATTTTAACTGTGGACTGAAAGCGTATCGAAACAAAGTGGTAAAAAGTATTGAAGTATATGGCGAAATGCACCGGTACATTCCCATTTTGGCCAAGTGGAGTGGCTTTAAAAAAATAGGCGAAAAAGTAGTAGAGCATCGCCCCCGGAAATACGGCGTTACCAAATTTGGCTGGCAGCGTTTTGTAAATGGATTTTTAGATCTGGCCACCATCATGTTCTTAGGAAAGTTCGGGAAACGACCTATGCAGTTTTTTGGATTGCTGGGTACCCTGTTTTTTGTTACCGGATTAATCGCCAGTGCTTATTTAATTGTAGCGAAACTATTTTCAGATGAATTTGCCCTTACCAACCGGCCCGCTTTTTATATTGCCCTTACCACTATGGTAATAGGTATGCAGCTATTTTTAACCGGTTTTGTGGCCGAATTGGTGGTACGCAATGCCCCCGAGCGTAACCATTACCAGATTGAGGAAAAAATAGGCTGGTAGGGAGCTGTAAACCTTTTTTACACCCTCTCCCCTTCCCCTGCCCAAGATTAGCCGGTATACCTTCCGATTCAATACCTTTGTGGTTACTAATCAATCGTAAACCTGGCATTTGCAAAAAGTAATTATTATCGGACCCGCCTGGCCCCTTCGGGGTGGATTGGCTTCTTTCAATGAAAGGTTGGCCAGAGAATTTATACAAATGGGCTTTGCCACCGAATTGTACACCTTTTCGATGCAATACCCCGATTTCCTGTTTCCGGGTACTACACAATATTCAACCGAACCAGCCCCTGCCAATCTGGTGATTCATCGTTGCATCCATTCGATGAACCCCTTTAACTGGATTAAAATTGGCCGCCGCATCCGAAAACAACAGCCCGATTTAATAGTAGTGCGCTATTGGCTGCCATTGATGGGTCCCTGCCTCGGCACTTTATTGCGCATAGCCAAAGGCAATTCCAAAACCAGAGTTGTATGCATTGCCGATAATATCATTCCCCACGAACATCGCCCGGGAGATACCCTTTTTACCCGCTATTTTGTAAAAGCAATAGACGGCTTTATTACCATGAGCGATCAGGTTTTGCAACAATTGAAAACCTTTACCCAACAACCTGCCGAATTGGTGGTGCATCCTTTGTACGATCATTTTGGAGAAATCATTCCCAAATCTCAAGCCCGCCAACATCTTGGGCTACCCGAATCGGAGAAGATCATTCTTTTCTTTGGCTTTATCCGAAAATATAAGGGGCTAGACATCCTCATGCACGCAATGGCAAATCCCGCCATCCGCTCAGCAAATATCCATCTACTGGTAGCAGGTGAATTTTACGATAAACCCGAAGAATACCTTTCCATAATCGAAAAAGAACAACTCAGCAACCTTGTGTATATGCGCACCGATTTTATTGCGGATAGTGAAGTGAAGTATTATTTGAGTGCGGCCGACTTTGTAATTCAACCCTACCGAAATGCCACCCAAAGCGGCGTAACCCCCCTAGCCTATCATTTTGAAAAGCCCATGCTGGTAACCAATGTGGGTGGATTACCGGATAGGGTTATTCACGAAAAAACCGGTATTATTACAGAGCCAGATGCCGATGCAATCGCAGCTGGTATTGAAGCTTTGTACAAAAAAGGGGGCAAACCCCTCACCA
>CAIUKP010000265.1 GCA_903899675.1 uncultured Bacteroidota bacterium
AACAAAATTGATGTAGTGATGGGCTATGGAAAAATTAAAGCAAAAGGTCAACTGGAAGTTACCGCAGCTGATGGCTCAAAACAAATAGTTGAAGGTAAATATATCATCATCGCTACCGGCGGCAGATCTAAAGCATTACCCAACCTGCCCCAGGATGGTGTTAAAGTGATTGGATACCGAGAAGCAATGACCTTGGCTGCTCAACCGGCTAGCATGATTATTGTAGGCAGCGGTGCAATAGGCATTGAGTTTGCCCATTTTTATAATTCCATGGGTACCAAAGTTACTGTGGTTGAGTTTCTGCCTAGAATTGTTCCCGTAGAAGATGAAGATGTTTCTAAAGAATTGGAAAAGCAATACAAAAAACAGGGGATTGAGGTTATGACGCAAGCCTCCGTTGAGTCGGTTGATACCTCCGGAAATGGCGTGAAAGCCACCGTTAAAAAAGCCGATGGCACATTCGTTACCCTCGAAGCAGACATCGTTCTGAGTGCAGTAGGTGTGGTTGCCAATTTAGAAAACATTGGATTAGAAGAAAATGGTATTGCTACCGATCGCGGTAGAATTATAGTAGATGCTTATCAGCAAACCAAACTGGCCGGCGTATATGCGATTGGTGACTGCTCTCCTGGGCAAGCTCTTGCACACGTTGCTGCTAAAGAGGGAATCAATGCTGCTGAGCATATTGCCTACCTAGAGAAAAAATCTCACCACCTTCCTCAGCCCTTAGATTATAACAATATTCCCGGTTGTACCTATTGCACGCCAGAAATCGCCAGCGTGGGTTATACAGAAAAAGCTGCCAAAGATGCCGGTTATGAAATTAAAGTGGGTAAATTCCCCTTTATGGCCAGCGGTAAAGCCAGTGCTGCTGGTGCAGTGGAAGGGTTTGTAAAAGTTATTTATGATGCCAAATACGGCGAATTATTAGGCTGCCATATGATTGGAATGAATGTTACTGAAATGATAGCAGAAGCCGTAGTAGCCCGTAAACTGGAAACAACCGCTACTGAAATTTTGAATGCCGTTCATCCCCATCCAACCATGAGCGAAGGCTTTAAAGAAGCTACTGCCGCCGCCTATGGGGAAGCAATCGACATCTAAGAGTTCTGAAAATATTTCTAAGCCGTCATTTTTGCGAATGACGGCTTTTTTATGTCACTCCAGTAAAATGTCTGTTCTACCAACATTCGCCTATCTAACTTACCTTTGCCGCCGTTATGAAGTACGCAAAAGAAATTAATCGAAGAAAAACCTTCGCAATTATATCCCACCCGGATGCGGGTAAAACTACCCTTACCGAAAAATTGCTTCTATTCGGAGGCGCCATTCAAGTAGCCGGTGCCGTAAAGAGCAATAAAATAAAGAAACATGCCACCAGCGACTTCATGGAAATTGAACGGCAAAGGGGAATTTCAGTGGCAACTTCGGTAATGACTTTCGAATACAGAGATACCCTCATTAATCTGCTCGATACACCGGGCCACAAAGATTTTGCAGAAGATACTTATCGAACGCTTACTGCTGTGGATAGTGTAATACTGGTAATCGATAGTGTAAATGGGGTAGAAGCACAAACCCGCCGTTTGATGGAGGTTTGCCGCATGCGGGATACTCCGGTTATTGTATTTGTAAACAAAATGGACCGTGATGGTAAAAACCGCTTCGATTTATTAGAGGAAATTGAAAATGAGCTCAAAATTTCTTTGCATCCCATGACCTGGCCTATTAATAGTGGAAAGGAGTTTAAGGGTGTATATAACCTCGACAATAAAAGTTTACGCTTATTTACTGCCAGCACCCGGGCAGATGAGGATGATGTTATAGCCATCCATGATTTGAATAATTCGTTGTTGGATGATAAAATTGGAGAAAGAGATGCTAATCTATTGCGGGAAGATGTTGAATTACTGGAAGGGGTTTATGGAAAATTAACTATTTCGGATTATCTCAACGGGAAAATTGCCCCGGTTTTCTTCGGAAGTGCCGTAAATAACTTCGGGGTGAAAGAAATGCTCGACACCTTTATTCAAATTGCTCCAGTACCCAGAAGTCGCGAAACCTCCACCCGAACAGTAGAAGTGGGGGAGGAAAAGTTCAGTGGATTTATTTTTAAAATTCATGCCAACCTCGACCCCAAGCACCGCGACCGGATTGCTTTTATGCGGGTATGCACGGGTAGATTTGAAAGAAACCATTACTATCACCATGTTCGGCTAGATAAAGACCTGCGCTTCAGCAATCCTTATAGCTTTATGGCACGAAGTAAAGATGTGATTGAAGATGCCTATGCCGGTGATGTGGTAGGTTTGTTCGATACTGGAAATTTTAAAATAGGCGATACCCTTACTGAAGGTGAGAACTTTTTTTTTGTAGGGATCCCTACTTTTTCTCCCGAAATATTTAAGGAGTTGGTTAATAAAGATCCCCTAAAAACCAAGCAACTCGAAAAAGGAATCAGTCAGTTAACCGACGAGGGAGTAGCCCAGTTGTTTACCCAATTTGGAGGCAACAAAAAAATCATCGGTTGTGTGGGAGAATTACAATTTGAAGTAATTCAGTACCGGCTTTTACAAGAATATGGTGCCGCCTGCGAATTCCGGTCCCTGCCTTTTTTCAAAGCTTGCTGGCTAACCAGTAATCAACCTCTAAAATTGCAGGAGTTCCTTCGATTTAAACAGCAAAACTCTGCGGAAGATAAAGACGGGAACCCAGTTTACCTCGCACAAAGCGAATGGTTTCTGAATACCGAAATTGCCAATAACCCCGACATTACATTTCATTTTTCCAGCGAAATACATAAATAACTTTATTTCTAGTGAACTCATCTCAATACGATATCATCATAGTAGGTGCCGGACCTATCGGATTGGCCTGTGCTTTAGAAGCTGAGCAAAATGGATTGCATTGTTTGCTATTAGAAAAGGGAGCGCTGGTAAATTCTTTGTACCACTATCCGGTTAATATGACCTTCTTTTCTACTTCGGAAAGATTAGAGATAGGAGGTATTCCCTTTGTTAGTAATCAGCCCAAACCGAGTCGCAACGAGGCATTGGAATACTATCGAAGAGTAGCGGGTTTATTAAAATCACCCTTACATTTATACGAAGCCGTTTCTTCCATCCAACCCAGTAATAAAGGATTTG
>CAIUKP010000266.1 GCA_903899675.1 uncultured Bacteroidota bacterium
ATTTGCCAGGGTTGTTGGTAAATTGGTTGGGAATTTCGCGAGAAAAAGGAGCCGGAGGAATTCCCCTCAATATCATGTGGTCGTTTTACATTGGAGCAGCCGTGTTTCTGGGTGCCGTATTGTATACTGTTTTCAGAAGCAAAGAATACCCCCCGTCCGATCCTGATTGGAAAGCCAAAGCAGCTGCTGAAACTGGTGGCGGATTTTTTAAAGTTGCAAGTGAAATTTTTAATTCCGTTGATGATATGCCAGTGCCTATGCAAAGGTTGGCTGTTGTACAATTTTTAACCTGGCCTGGACTTTTTTTAATGTGGTTTTACTATAGTACCGGAGTAGCAGCGGATATTTTTAAAGGCGATGCCATAACTAATAGCGTGCAATACACCAAAGGCCTTGAATTGGCCAATGAAACCTCTGCTATTTTAAACCTGGTAACTTTCGCATTCTCTTTTACTATTCCATTTTGGGTAAAAAAGCTCGGCAAAAAGTTAACGCATACCGCCTGTTTACTGGTAGGTGGTTTCGGGTTGATTTCTGTTTCCTTTATTTCGCAACCCAACTTATTGTTTATTTCTATGGGTATGGTAGGCATTGCCTGGGCCTCTATTTTATCAATGCCCTATTCGTTGTTATCGGGATGCATTCCTCCAGAGAAAACCGGAATCTATATGGGCATCTTCAATTTCTTTATTGTGTTGCCCGAAATCATAGCTTCCCTGTTCTTTGGAAAAATTATGGAAAAATACCTAGGTAACGATCGTTTACAGGCTGTAATGATAGGAGGCCTGTTACTTTGCACAGCAGGGATAGTTTGTGCCCTGATTGTAAAAGAAAATAAACCAGCTGCTAATCATACCGAAATGATTGATTAGCGTGTTGATGTTGATAACGAATAAACTCTGAATCATTTGTTACTATGAGAAAAAAATTGCTTTCTACGTTGTTAGCCGCTGCCTGCTTACTTTCTGCAAATGCGCAGTCTCTAGAAGCGTATCCCAGCCATTGGTTTACCAAAATGCAATGGAATAAAATACAGGTAATTGTTAGAAGCAAAACCGAACAACTTTCCGGGAAAAAAGTTAGTGTAAATTATCCGGGTGTTAAGTTGACGGGGGTAGATAGTTTTTCTAATAAACGATACCTGGCCTTACAATTAACCATTGGCTCTTCTACAAATGCCGGAGTTATTCCTATTCAATTCATCAGTGCCATTGATACCCTTACCCTTAAATATGTTATCAAGCCTTCCCGATCTGGAAGGGGAACTCAATATGCGCAGGGTGTTCGATCATCCGACCTAATTTATTTGCTAATGCCCGATCGCTTTAGCAATGGCGATCCAACGAATGATGCGTTTAACAATATGCAGGATGTTGTAGCCAATCGAAGCAATCCCCTCAATCGACATGGAGGTGATATCCCCGGAGTAATACGCCAATTAGATTACCTAAAAGATTTGGGAGTTACTACTGTTTGGATGACGCCGGTAAATGAAAATGATATGCCCCTAGAGAAAGAGTCGGCTGGTATGCTCAGCGGATATCATGGATACTGGTTTACCAATCAATACCAAATAGACCCACGTTTTGGCGGGAATGAAGCCTATAAAAAATTAGTAGAAACCGCCCATCAAAAAGGGATGAAAATTATTCAGGATGCTGTTTATAACCATGTGGGTATAGAGCATTGGATGAATAAGGATGCGCCGGCTCTGGATTGGATCAATCGCTGGCCCGGATATACTGGTAGCAACCACAAAGAAGAAGTGTTGTTTGATCCCTATGCAAGCGAAAAAGATAAAAAACAATTGCTGGATGGATGGTTTGTTCCCCATCTTCCCGACGTAAACCAACGCAATCCCTACGTTGCCAATTACCTGATTCAATTTGCAATTTGGGCAACGGAGGAATTTGGCATAGATGGCTGGCGGGTTGATACCTACAAATATTGCGATGAACCATTTTTAAACAGAATCAACACGGCCCTATTGAAGGAGTATCCTTCTCTTACGATGTTTGGGGAAGCGTGGACCAATTCGGTTTCCGGTAATGCGTATTTTACCCGCAATCAAATGGAGGTTCCTTTTAAGCACAATATGTTAGGGGGAGTTGATTTTCCTATGAATGGTGCCATACTTGAAGCTATCAATCAGCCCGAAGGTTGGACGCAGGGGATTAATCGACTGCATATGACGCAGGCTCAGGACTTCCTTTATGAGCAACCCCTCAACAATTGTTTGTTTCTAGACAATCACGATACCGACCGCTTTTTTTCTATGATTGGTGAGGATATCAATAAGTTTAAGCTGGGCATTGGATTGTTACTTACCCTTCGGGGAATTCCTCAAATATATTATGGTACTGAAATTCTAATGAAGAATTTTAAAAATCCCAGCGATGCGATGGTACGCCTCGATTTTCCGGGAGGATTTGCCGGGGATGCCCTAAATAAATTTACTGCCAACGGAAGAACAGCCCTCGAAAACGAAGCATTTAATTATGTGCGCCAATTGGCCGGCTACCGAAAAAAATCGCTGCCCTTACAAATTGGAAAAACAAAGCAATTTCTTCCAGTTAACGGCGTATATGTATTTACCCGTACCCATCAAAAGCAGTCGGTACTCTGCGTACTAAACCGATCAAATGAAATGCGCGAAATTCCCTTTAAAGCCTATGAAGAATCGTTTACGGGCTTTACCAAAGCAGTGGATGTGTTAACCGGCGAAGTAGTAAGTCAATCGTTGAAAGTAGGGGCTGGTCAATTTAAGATTTTTGAACTGAAAGCGAAGTAATACTGGCATCAGCCGGGGGTAACAGGTACTATCTATTCATGCACTCAAGTAAAAGAAACCCATGGCAAAGCAATCCGATTCAACAGAGATTAACAACGATACGAATTTGCCAAAAAATAAAAATGTGCCACTTCCCCAGCGCTATGAGGAGGTACATTTTGTAGATACCCACCAACCGGTTTGGAATTATTCTTTGTTTACCGCAGAGGATATTGCGAATTTTCAAAAAGGTACCCACTATCGGTTATATGAGTTATTCGGGAATAAACAATTCACGGTAAATAACATAGCAGGAACCTACTTTGCCGTTTGGGCGCCCAATGCAACCTATGTTTCTGTGATCGGTTATTTTAATGCATGGGATACGCTTACTCACCCCTTAAAAGTTCGGTTAGATCATTCAGGTATTTGGGAAGGATTTATTCCAGGAATTTTGCAGGGCGAGGCGTATAAATATCATATTCACGGTTTTCAGGGGGTTCAGTTAGATAAGGGAGACCCCTTTGCCCATTACTGGGAAAAACGGCCTTATACGGCTTCTATTGTTTGGGATCCTCAATATAAATGGGGGGATGCCGAATGGATGAAAACCAGAAAAAAACACAACCATTTACAAGCACCTTATTCCGTGTATGAAGTGCATTTGGCCAGTTGGATGCGGCCAGATCCCAACAACGAAGAAGTGTATAATACCTATCAGCAAATCGGAGACCGCTTGGTTCCCTATGTGTTGGATATGGGCTTTACCCATATTGAATTTATGCCCGTAATGGAACATCCATTCGACGGTAGCTGGGGATATCAGGGTACTGGTTTTTTTGCGCCTACTTCCCGGTTCGGAAATCCGCAAGAATTTGCTGCATTGGTAGATGCCTTGCACCATGCCGGAATTGGCGTTATTTTAGATTGGGTACCCTCTCATTTTCCCTACGATGCTCATGGTTTATTTATGTTCGATGGAACCCATACCTACGAATATGCCGATATGCGCAAAGGATACCATCCCGATTGGAACTCCTATATTTTCAATTATAAGCGTGGCGAAGTAAAATCCTTTCTCATCAGCAGTGCCCGTTTTTGGTGCGATCGCTTTCATGCCGATGGAATACGGGTAGATGCCGTAAGTTCTATGTTGCGCCTCGATTACAGCCGGGCCAATCACCAATGGGAGCCGAACGAATATGGCGGTAACGGAAACTTAGAAGCCATCGCATTTATCACAGACCTGAATGAAACACTTTACCGCGATTTTCCCGATATCCAAACCATTGCAGAAGAAGCTACCGATTGGCCTAAAATCAGCAAACCTACTACAGAAGGGGGATTAGGGTTTGGAATGAAATGGATGATGGGATGGATGCACGATACCCTGGATTATTTTAAAATGGATGCTTTGTTCCGGCAGTTTCATCAAAATAAATTCTCATTCAGTATGATGTATTTCTACGACGAGAATTTTATGTTGCCCCTTAGCCACGATGAAGTAGTGCACGGCAAAAGCCCCATGATTTATAAAATGCCCGGCGATGAATGGCAAAAGTTTGCCAACCTACGGGTATTGTATGCTTATATGTTTACCCATCCTGGTGCCAAATTGCTGTTCATGGGCAATGAATTTGGCAGCACACAAGAATGGAATTATAAAAGTGAATTGCCCTGGCATCTCTTACAATTTGCTCCGCATGCAGGACTTCAGCAATGCGTGAAAAAACTGAATATACTTTATCGGTCAGAACCTGCCTTATATGAAAAACAATTCGAGCCCGGAGGATTTGAATGGATCGACCTTAACCATCGGAGTGAATGTGTATTGGTTTACAGTCGCAAAGGAAAAAAAGACAAAGACCAGTTGATTGTACTGCTCAATGTTACGCCCGTTGTAAGAAATAACTGGGAAGTGTATGTGTACGGAAAAAGTAAATGGAAAGAAATATTTAACAGCAATCAAATAGAATTCTGGGGAACAGGAGATGTAGGTAACCCCTCTATTGAAGCAACCTTGGTAGACAAAGCCACCAAATGTTATCGTTTAACCATAAACCTGCCTGCTTTAAGTGCCATTGTATTAAAATAGCCCCGTTAAGTAGCAACTCAAACTTCCAAAACAATCGGCAATTCAATTCTAAAACAACTTCCCTTGCCAGGTTCCGTCCAACGGATGCTGATTTTGCCTTTATGATACTGCTCGATGATTCTTTTGGTTAATGCCAGTCCTATACCCCAGCCTCTTTTTTTGGTGGTAAACCCTGTTTCAAAAACCCTATGTACCGCCTTAGGATCCATACCCTTACCCGAATCGGTAATGTCTATAACAATGGTTTGTTGGGTTTGAAAGCCAGTAATGGTAATCGTTCCATCGCCCTCCAGTGCATCTAATGCATTTTTCAATAAATTTTCTATTACCCAGTCAAACAGTGGGGCAGAAAGTCGCGTAGATACCAATGCTATGTTTTCAATATTGCACGCAATTGTAACCTGCCCACCCATGCGTCTTTTCATATAGTCTACCACTTCTTCTACTCTGCGGGCGGGAAATTCTTGCTCTAGTTGAGGTGCATTGCCAATTTTACCAAAACGGTCGGTAACCAATTGAAGCCGGTTTACATCTTTGTTTATCTCATTCGCTAATACTTCGTTTTGAGGTTGTTCTTTCATCAGTTCTACCCAAGCCTGTAAATTGCTTACTGGTGTACCCAATTGATGGGCTGTTTCTTTTGCCAGGGAAACCCATAACTGATTTTGTTCACTCTTGTACATAAAGCGAAGAGAGGCAATGGTTATCGCAATAAACAGAAAGGCGATTAATAGTTGAATAATCGGATACCAACTGATTTCATCCAGCAAGGAACTTTTTCCATAATAATAATAATTGGCAGTAAAAGGCTGTTCTTTCAGCAGGAGTATAATTGGGTTGGACTGATATTTTTTAAATGCTAGTAACTGATTTTTTAAATAGTTGGGGTCTGCAAGCACTGCCGAACTGTCTAGATTCAAATAGTTACCCGTTATACTATCTTTTTCGGTGGTTTCAATGATGGGAATTCGGTTGTTTTGAACCGAGAGATGG
>CAIUKP010000267.1 GCA_903899675.1 uncultured Bacteroidota bacterium
CCAGGCCGGACTGGGTGCAGTAATGCCACTTTCTGCCTGCACAGTTTCCAATATTACGCAAGCAGTTGTAGCATCAATAGCATCAATCACTTCTTCTGAGCCATACGGAAAATGGAATACATCGGGAAGTAAGGGTCGATACGCTCTTCGCCAGTATTCGTCGCCCATTACGCTCAATGCTCCCTGTGTACTTCCATGATACGATTTATCAAAAGCTATTATTTTGGTTCTCCCGGTTACTCTTTTTGCCAGCTTCATGGCTCCTTCGGTGGCTTCTGCTCCGCTGTTGGTAAAGTAAACGCAGTTAAGCGAATCGGGTAAGGTGGAGGTTAGCTCTTTGGCATATTGCACAGAGGGGGTTTGAATCAATTCTCCGTACACCATTATATGCATATACTCCGCCGACTGCTGTTGAACTGCCTGAATAACGGATGGGTGACTATGCCCGATATTGGCCACACTAAATCCCGAGATTAAATCGGTATACCTTTTGCCATCCGCATCCCACATATAAATACCAGATGCCTTTACCATTTCAATATTCATAGGAGCAGGTGAGGTAGGTGCCAGATGCTGTTGAAAAAGTTGACGAAGATTCATATAGATTATAAAAAAGTATACCCCGGGTATTGCTAGAAGTTATTTAATTGCCCTCTCTGCAAAATTAACCGAATAGATTTATCTTCACAGAGAAAATAACCATAGATATGGCTACCATTTTATCATTACCTGGCAAAAAACCTGTTTGGGGTAACAATTGTTTCTTTGCACCCAATGCAACTATAGTGGGTGAAGTTACCATGGGGGATGATTGCAGTGTTTGGTTTAATGCGGTAATTCGGGGGGATGTTCATTATATCAAAATGGGAAACCGGGTAAATGTGCAAGATGGGGCAATTATACATTGTACCTATCAAAAACATCCTACTCAAATTGGTAATCATGTATCTATAGGGCATCAGGCAATGATACATGGTTGTACCATACATGATGATGTATTAATTGGGATGGGAGCTATTGTAATGGACGAATGTGTGATACATAGCAATTCGATTATAGCTGCAGGAGCGGTAGTATTGGAGGGAACCATTGTAGAAGCGGGTACTATTTATGCAGGGGTACCTGCCAAAAAGGTTAAAGATATTTCACCAGAGCACATTAGTGGAGAAATCAACCGAATAGCTAATAATTATGTAACCTATGCAGGCTGGTATTCTGCAGCAATTGATGAATCGGGCACTCAACCCTAACCTATGAAAAATGTATTGCGCTCTTTAGCCTTATTAATTGTAGTTAGTTGTACTCTTAGTGCCTGCGGTATTTTGGGCAAAAGTAAAAGCGGCTGCCCGGTCGGAAGAAATGTGGGGGCAGAAAGAATATTGGCAGGAGATAAGCAAGCGATCAAAGCCGCTTCTAAAAAAAGTAAGTTGAAATTTTAATGATGGGTGGATGCCTAATACTGCTTGTCTGAAATGGTATCTAAAATAGCACGATAACTTAGATACCGCTCTTCTGAAACCGTGCCAAAAGCCAATCCAGCTTTAACTCCACACTCCGCTTCATTGATGTGCATACAATTATTGAAACGACAATGATGAAATTGCTGCAACATTTCGGGAAAGTAATGAGAAAGTTCCTGCCGGGAAATATCTACTAATCCAAACTCCCGTAACCCAGGGGTATCTATAATACTTCCACCGCCAGGCAAATCAAACATTTCGGCAAAGGTTGTTGTATGTAAGCCCTTACCACTCCACTCACTTACTTCGGAAGTGGCTAATTGAAAATCTGGAAACAACGAATTAATAAAGGATGATTTGCCAACACCGCTGTGTCCGCTCAGGAGGGTTGTTTTATGCTGTATTCTTTCCCGAATAGTATCTAGGCCAGAATTATTCAAAACACTAATCAATAAAACTTCATATCCGATTGCTTCATAAATTTCCCGATACCGGTTTAATTGATCCATTTCTTTTTTTCGATATAAATCGGATTA
>CAIUKP010000268.1 GCA_903899675.1 uncultured Bacteroidota bacterium
GATTAAGTCCGCGCCCAATTGGGGTTCGTCCAGACGTTATTACCTATCTTGCTGCAAAAGAATATTTAAAAACCAAGAGACCCAGAGTACTTTATATAGCATTCGACGAAACCGATGAGTTTGCGCATGGAGGACTATATAATCAATATTTGCTGAGTGCAAGTGCACAGGACCAAATGATTGCTGACTTATGGAATTGGGTACAATCGGAACCAGGGTACAAAGGCAAAACAACCCTTATCGTAACTTGCGATCATGGAAGGGGAGATGCCATCAAGGAGAACTGGAGAAACCATGGTGAAAAAATTCCCGATGCGGGCGAAATTTGGGTCGCGATTATGGGGCCGGATACTGCACCTGCCGGAGAGAGAAAAGATGCCATACAGGTTTATCAGAAACAACTGGCAGCCACTTTCGCAAAATTACTGGGCCTTACTTTTACAGCCAATCATCCCGTTGCCGAACCAATCGAATCCGTTATAAAAAATAAATAAATGAAGCCCGAATTAGCCAAAGAGCATGCAAGAACCATTATATCCTTATATGAGCAATTTGGTAAGGAGGATTATATTGGTGAAAATGTTTCTCAAATTGAACACATGTGCCAATCTGCCCAATTGGCCATTGACCAAGGTTACGATGAAGAAGTGATTTTGGCTGCTTTTTTACATGATATTGGTCATTTGTGTGAACACATACTCCCCACAAAATCGATGGAGGGATATGGGGTACACGCGCATGAAAAAATTGGGGCTGCATATTTAAAAGACTTGGGATTTTCAGAAAGACTGGTTAAGATGGTTGCTTCACATGTGGCTGCAAAAAGATACCTAACCTATAGATTTCCCGACTACTATCAGCAACTTTCAGAGGCCAGTAAACAAACACTTATCCTACAGGGAGGCGTTATGTCGGAAATGGAAGCCGAAGAATTTGAATCAGATCCCAATTGGGAAATATATATAGCATTAAGAAGATGGGACGAGCAAGCCAAAGTAAATGATATTCCGGTTCCTACACTTCTTCCCTTCGAAAATCGCATCATTCATCACTTGGAAAACCAAGATTAATGAAGGAAACGCTCAATGCTTACTTACCTAAACCAGCCACTCGAGTTGCATTGTATGCCGCGCTATTATCTTTTCTTACCTATGCCTCTGTGTATGCCTTCAGAAAACCATTTACAGTAGGCACTTTTGAACAGGAAGACAGAGTATTTGGAATACCTTATAAGGATGCTTTGGTTATTGCACAAGCCCTTGGATACATGATCAGCAAATTCTATGGTATCCGCTTTATCGCTGAGTTGGGAAAATTCGGTAGGGGCAATTTAATTATATTATTGGTTACAATTTCCTGGATAGCCCTCTTACTATTTGGCATTACTCCAGCACCCTGGAATATTGTATTCCTTTTTTTGAATGGCTTTCCGCTGGGTATTATCTGGGGTATTTTATTTTCTTATATTGAAGGCAGAAAAGCTACAGATTTTATTGGAGCTGCCCTGGCTGTTAGCTTTATATTTTCTTCTGGTTTTGTAAAAACAGTAGCAAAATGGCTTTGGATAACTTTTCCAATTTCAGAAAAATGGATACCTTTTGCCACAGGAGCGCTGTTTATTATCCCCCTGATTTGTTTTGTTAAGCTACTGGAAAAAATTCCTCCCCCCTCCGAAGAAGATAGGCTATTAAGGGTTGAAAGATCCCCTATGAATAAGGAGGAAAGAAAAGTTTTTTTTGGGAAATATGCTGCCGGCCTAGTGCTGCTTATTTTTGTGTACATCGTACTCACCATTTTCCGAGATATTCGCGACAACTTTGCCGCTGATATTTGGAAAACACTTGGATATGGTTCTCTGCCATCCATTTTTTCAAAAACAGAAATACCCATTACGCTAATGGTGCTGGTATTAATGGGCAGCATGATGTTGATTAAAAACAATACACGCGCCTTTATAATAACTCACTATTTAATTATTGTTGGATTTTTGATTGCGGGTATCAGTTCCATGCTATTTGTGATGCATTGGTTGAATCCCATTCCCTGGATGACTTTGGTAGGGTTGGGTTTGTATATGGGATATATCCCCTTCAATTGCCTCTTATTCGAACGACTGATTGCAGCTTTTCGTCAGCCCGGTAATATCGGATTTCTGATGTACCTAGCAGATTCATTTGGCTATTTGGGCAGTGTTGTTATTATTATTGCAAAAACCTTTATGAAAAACACGAATAGCTGGACATACCTCTATAGTAATGGGGTGATTATTTTTTCAGTTATTGGAATATGCGCTACAATAGCTGCCCTAATTTATTTTAAAAAAAAATTGAACCTAATTGCTAAAAATCAACAGTATGCAGTCAACTAAAGCCATTGTAATTGGAGCCGGAATTGTTGGCTTGGCAACTGCCCGTGCCTTGTCTTTAAAAGGATATGCAGTTACGGTTATTGAAAGAACCGATAAAGCCGTAGGTGCTTCTATCCGAAATTTTGGGATGCTCTGGCCTATTGGACAAACCTCAGGAAAGATGTATCAGCGTGCAATTCGATCGAAACAAATTTGGAAAGAAGTAGCAGATAGTACAGGACTTCCCTATCTGGAAAATGGCAGTTTACATACCGCGTATCACGCCGATGAATGGCAAGTATTACAGGAATTAGCAGCCGAATTTAGTAAAGAAAACAGGCCAGTTTCTTTATTAAATATAAGCGAAATGCAAGAAAAATTTTCCGGATTACAAACGGAAGGCTTATTGGGAGGACTGTACAGTTCTACAGAAATGATTGTAGATCCTAGGGAAGCCATTGCAACTGCTGCAGCTTATTTGGAAGAATTTTTAGGCGTTCAGTTTATATGGGGGAAACAGGTGAATGAAGTAACCAGCCATTCCGTTCGCTCAGGAAAAGAAATTTATAAGGCAGACATTGTTTGTATTTGTAATGGAGCCGATTTTGAAACCCTTTTTCCGGAAATATTTAACGAATTACCCATCACGAAATGTAAACTACAAATGCTCCGGTTTGTTTCGGATCAACCTGCTTTTACCATTGGCACTTCGGTATGTGGTGGCCTTTCACTCATTCATTATAAAAGTTTTACAGCAGCCGCTTCCCTTCCAAAACTAAAGCAACGTTATGAAATGGAAATGGCCGAATACCTGAACGCTGGCATTCATGTGATGGTTTCTCAAAACAATCGTGGTGAGCTAACGGTGGGCGATTCGCATGAGTATGCAAAAACGTTTGAACCATTCGACAGTGCGCACATCAACCAACTGATTCTAGCGTATTTGCAAACTTTTATGCACTCGAAGCAGTGGCAATTGATTCAGACCTGGAATGGAGTGTATCCTAAAATGACCAACGGAGAAACGGATTTGTTTTTACAACCTGAGCCGGGAGTTTATATAATCAATGGATTGGGTGGAGCAGGCATGACCCTTTCGTTCGGTTTTGCAGAAGAAGTAGTATCTACTTTATAATTATATGATAGTTATGAAAAAAATAGTATTCGCGTTCATCATTTTGCTTCTATCCACAGGGCAGATAAACGCCCAAACTCTTCAGGAACTGAATGAAAAAAGGATTGGATTACCCAATGGTTGGAACCTTACTCCGGTAGGAAGCAGCCTGCCATTAGGAGACTTACCACTGAACCTCGCAGTTGCCCATTCAAAAAAATATATGGCGGTAACGAATAATGGACAAAGCACCCAAACCTTGCAATTAATTGATATAAAAAATAAAAAGGTTCTACATTCGATAGAAATTGCCAAAGCCTGGCTGGGCTTGTGTTTCAGTAAAAACGACGACTACCTATATGTTTCTGGAGGCAATGATAATCGGATTATTCGGTATGCCGTTAAAGAAAACAAGTTGGTTTTTTCGGATAGCATCGTAATTGGCAAGTCTTGGCCCGAAAGAATATCAATTGCCGGTATGAATATCGACCATCGTACTAATATTTTATATGCCGTAACCAAAGAAAATAATTCGTTGTACTTGATAGATTTATCTACCCAACAAATTTTAAAAAAAGTATCTCTGCCTGCAGAAGCTTACACGATTGTAGTTTCTCCAATCAAAAACGAAGTATACATTAGTTCTTGGGGGAGTGCATCCATTGTTGTATTCAACACACAATCGAAAAGTATAACCCATCAGATAGCGGTAGGCAGTAATCCTAACGACATTACCTTATCGCCTAATAGCAATATATTATACGTGGCAAATGCTAATGACAACAGTGTATCAGTAATCGATTTGAAAAAATATTCCGTAATTGAAACATTGAATACGGCGTTATATCCGGATGCTCCCGGAGGCTCAACTACCAATAGTGTTGCCCTGAGTTCTGATGCCAAAACTCTGTTTATCGCGAATGCTGATAACAATTGTTTATCGGTGTATGATGTTAGTGTGCCGGGCAGCAGTTTTTCTAAAGGCTTTATCCCTACCGGATGGTATCCTACCTGTGTTCGGGTAGTGGGAAAAGAATTGTTTGTAGCAAACGGAAAAGGATTTACCTCGCGTGCGAATCCTTATGGTCCTAATCCTGTTAACACAAATATTCAACTCTCATTTCAAAAAGGCGATACCACCCAACCCAAGGAAGTACAATATATTGGCGGGTTATTTAAAGGAACATTGAGTATCATTCCTATTCCACAACCCAGTCAGTTAAAGATATTTACACAGGCGGTTTACCGGAATACCCCCTATAATAAAACCAAGGAAACCCAGGCATCTGGAGAAGCAGGCAATCCGATTCCCATGAAACTGGGCAACCCATCTCCTATTCAATATGTATTTTACATTGTAAAAGAAAACCGAACCTACGATCAAGTTTTAGGAGATATGCCCGAAGGAAATGGTGATACCAACCTTTGCCTTTTTGGCGAAAAAGTTACCCCGAACCTACATGCCCTAGCCCGAGAATTTGTGTTACTAGACAATTTTTATGTAGATGGCGAAGTAAGTGCCGACGGACATAATTGGAGCTTTGGTGCCTACGCAAACGACTACTTAGAAAAAACTTGGGTAACCAGTTATGGTGGAAGAGGGGGAGATTACGATGCAGAAGGGAACCGAGCCATTGCCAACAATAAAAAAGGATTTATCTGGGATTATTGTAAACGCGCAGGGATAAGTTATCGAACTTATGGCGAATTTGCCGATGATTACAAACCCAATATACCAGTTCTAAAAGATCATTTCTGCCCTTATTTTACCAGTTGGGATCAAAGCGTTCGGGATACAACCCGGGTAGGACAATGGAAAAGAGATTTCGATTCACTATTGGCGATAAATGCTGTACCTAGACTAAGTACCCTAAGAATTATAAATGATCATACAGAAGGACTGAGCAAAGGTCGCCCAACCCCTTTTGCGCATGTGGCCGATAATGATTTAGCAATTGGCATGTTTGTAGAATACCTGAGTAAAAGTAAAATATGGAATCAATGCGCCATTTTTATTTTAGAGGATGATGCCCAAGATGGGCCCGACCATGTGGATGCGCACAGAAGTACCGCGTATGTTGCCGGTGGATTGGTAAAAAGACATTTTATCGATCATACTATGTACACCACTTCTTCTATGTTAAGAACAATAGAAATGATACTTGGATTAGAACCGATGAGCCAATACGATGCTGCAGCAGAACCTATGTGGCGATGTTTTACTTCAACAGCCAATGCAACCCCCTTTATTCAGAAACCCTTGCAGGTAAATATCAACGAAAAAAATTCGATAGAAAATGTTTGGCAACAAATGAGTGAGCGATTCGATTTTTCTAAAGAAGATCGAATACCCGACCGCCTATTTACCGAGGTAATTTGGAAAGCTGTGAAGGGAGCATCTGCTTCTGTACCAGCTCCTAGAAGAGCCGCATTCTTCACCCCCTTTGAAAAGGAAGAGAAAGAGGATAATAAGTAAGGATCAATGCACCATTTGATGGGTAGAAATTCGGTAAATGAATACCCTTGCTAATTTAATCATGGTCCACTCTTTGGGATCATCAATGTAAAGCGGATTGATTGAATTAAGCTGATTAACTAGTGATTTGGATAATTTTTCCCATCCACTTTCATCTGAAACTGTACTAACATTCTGGTAAGTTGCTTCTAAAATATTTGCAAGTTCTTTCTCAGAATGCGCACTTCGCAACTGATGTATAAGCGAGTCTTCGGAGATCACCACAGAAGAGTTCATAAAACTAATTTTGGGCAATTTAGCGGATTGTATTCCATTCCAATATTAAGTTTTTGCGGAATCTATTCCAAATTTTTTTATTGTGCATTATTTGTTAGTTTAGATAGCATTTATGATGGATATATATCTTACATTTAATATAATAGATAGGTATATATTATTGCATCATAATTATTAATATTTAAATAATCAAATGTGATGCGAATAACACTTTTTATTTTTTGCCTTTTCTTTTTTTCAGGAATTAACGCACAAAAAAGTTCTCCTTACCCCTTTCAGGAGATGAAATTTCGTTTTGTGGGTCCCGATGGAAACCGAGCCATCGCCGTAGCGGGAGAAGCAGGCAACCCGATGGTATCTTATGTGGGTGCCGCATCGGGAGGTATTTTTAAAACTACTGATGGCGGCTTTCACTGGAAACCGATATTTGATGAAATGGACAATTCCGCCATAGGTGCTTTAGCGGTTTCCCTTTCGAATCCCCGTCATGTTTGGGCCGGCACTGGTGAAACCTTTATTATTCGGCCCGCACATCCAAATGGTAATGGTGTATATAAATCCACCGACGGCGGTACTACTTGGCAAAATATGGGTTTGAAAGAAACCATCCGCATAAGTAGAGTAATCATTCATCCAACAGACACAAACACCGTTTATGTTGCCGCACTGGGCAGTACCCATGCACCACAATCAGAAAAAGGTGTATATAAAACATCCGATGGTGGTAAAACCTGGAATAAAATTTTATTTATTGATGCCTTTACCGGTTGTAGTGATTTATCCATCAACCCAAAACAACCCGATCAACTGGTGGCAGCGATGTGGCAGGTTTCCATGACTACCGGTTTATTGAATAGTGGCGGACCCGGAAGTGGATTCTACCGAACCCTGGATGGCGGAAAAACCTGGCAACCGATGCGCAATGGTTTGCCGGGTGGAAAAGATCATCCCACTGGAAAAACTTCCATCGATTATGCAGCTTCCAATCCCAGCACCCTGTATGCATTGGCAGAAGATACCATTCCTGCATTGTACAAATCAACCGATGGGGGGGATAGCTGGAAAATTTTACTGCAAAAAAATTCCCTGGCACAACGTGGACCGTATTATACCCGGGTGCGGGTTTCGTCGCAGGATGAAAATAAATTATACACCATCAGTGTTACCATTATGGAATCGAAAGATGGTGGCAAAACATTTAATGGAAACGGATCTTTTGAACCCGGAGGTGACAATCATGATATCTGGTTCGACCCTTCTAATGCGCAGCGAATTATGGTGGCCCATGATGGGTGTATGAACATGAGCTTGAATGGAGGTAAAACCTGGAAAAATATCAACCTGCCCATTGCACAAATGTATCATGTGTCGGCAGACAATGCCATTCCCTATCATATTATGGGAAATCGGCAAGATGGCTATTCCTATCACACAGCTGCTATCAGTCGCCAAGGCAGTATACCCATCGGAAGTTGGAAATCTGTGGGCGGTTGTGAGAGTGGCTTTGCCCAGGCAGATCCATTTAATCCTAATATTATCTGGTCGGGATGTTATGATGGCGGATTAGACGTTACTGATTTAACTACGGGCTTATCCCACGATGTGCGTGTTTGGCCCGTTACCGGTTACGGATGGGCGCCTGCGGATGTTCCTTATCGCTGGCACTGGAATTTTCCCATGACCCTCTCCCGCCATCAGCCGGGTGTTGTATATGTTGGCAGTCAGTTTGTGCATAAAACCAGCAATGCCGGTATGCAGTGGAATACCATCAGTAGCGACCTTACCACCAATAGCAAAAGCCGGCAGCAAAATTCGGGGGGTATTGCGAATGATAATCTGATGACGTTTGATGGCTCCACATTATATGCCATTGCGGAGTCGCCGGTAAAGAAAGGGGTATTATGGACGGGCAGTAATGACGGACAGATTTATGTTACCCAAAATGAAGGACAAAGCTGGACGCTGGTAAGTAAAAACATTCCTTCTCTGGCACCCTGGGGAACGGTGAGTAATATCTGTGCTTCCGAATTTGGGGAGGGTACTGCCTATGTAAGTATCCATTATCAAATGGAAGGAAATAATGATCCATTTATTTTTAAAACCTCCAACTATGGTAAAACCTGGCAATCCGTTACCGGCAACTTACCTCGCACGAATAGCGGGTTTGTACACTTTATAAAAGAAGATCCTGCGCAACCTGGACTGTTATTTGTGGGTACAGATAATGGATTGTATGTAAGTGGCAATGATGGAAAAGAATGGATTCAATTGAAACGTAATCTGCCCCCTGCACCCGTGTACCATATCGATATTCAACCGCAGTTTAGAGATTTGATTGTGGCAACCTATGGCAGGGGTATTTATATTTTAGATGATATAACGTCGATTCGAGAATGGAGTAAAGCAAAAAACAAATCAGCCGCACAATTATACCCTCTCAGAACTACTTATCGTTTTAATCAGCAGAATAAAAACCATGATGGCGGAGATGGTGTAAAGGGTGGACAGAATCCTGAAGACCAAGCAGTAGCGCAATATTTTTTACCCGATACACTTACTAAAGCTCCTAAGCTTTATCTAACCAATGAAAAAGCAGATACCATTGCAACACTAACAGGAACTAATCTGAAGGGCATTAATCGGGTATGGTTTTCGTTATCGCATGAATCTGTAAAAGCGCCGGTATTTAAAACCATTCCGCGAGATAATCCCTTTGTAAAGCTGGATGAAAAAGGCACCCGACTACCCTATATCAATGATTTGGATATGGCACCGGGTTTAGAAGGACTTCGCCTACCCCCCGGAAAATATCAGTTGGTTTTGCAAGCAGATAACCTTCGCCTGCAACAACCCATTGTATTACTAAAAGATCCTGAATCAAAAGCTACTACTGCAGAAATTCAAGCGCAATATACTTGGGGACAAACACTTTTTTCAGCGATTCGGCGCACACATGCATTGATAGAAAAAATGGAAACAGAAAGAGCCGCCTTACTAAAAACCAATACACCCGCTTCCCTGAAAAGAGAAGATGCCATTTATCAACTAGAAGCAAAACTGATAGATGTACATCAAACCGGCGCCCGCTGGGATAGTTTCCGCAATCCAAGTCAACTTTTCGAAAACTTACTAGGATTATCCAAAGAGGCCCTTTTGATGAGTGCCGACTACCCCCCTACTGCACAACAGAAAAAAGTGTTGGAACAGTTACAACAACAATTGAAATCAATCGAAACCAGCTATCAAAAATATAATTACCATTAATTTTACCTATAATAACCAAGCACCCTACCATGCAACCCATAATTTCCCTACAATCGGTACACAAATCTTACGGAACCAAACAAGTGCTGAATGGCATTAACCTAACCATACAAGCCGGCTAGGTAATTGGGTATATTGGCCCGAACGGTGCAGGAAAAAGTACTACGGTTAAAATTTTATGTGGCTTGATTGATGATTATGAAGGAACGGTTGAAGTAGCGGGCATCAATTTGCGGGATGATTTGTTGGCTGTAAAAAGAAAAATCGGGTATGTGCCCGAATTGGCAGAACTCTATGATGTGCTCACCCCCCGAGAGTTTCTCACCTTGATGTCGGAACTCTACGAATTACCGGAAGCAACAGCACAGGAACGCATACTGAAAATGTTACAGGCATTGGGTTTGGAAGCGCAGATTGATCAGCGGATGGATACTTTTAGTAAGGGTATGAAACAGAAAGTATTAATCATTTCCGGAATCCTGCACAATCCGGATATTATCATTTTAGACGAGCCCCTCAGTGGATTAGATGCCAACAGCGTACTGATTATTAAAGACCTGATTTCTAAATTAGCTTCGGAAGGAAAAACAATTTTTTATTGCAGTCATATGATGGATGTGGTAGAAAAAGTTTCCGACCTGATTGTATTAATCCATCAGGGAACCGTAATTGCGCAGGGTACGATACAAGAGTTACAGGCACAATCGGGTAACAATAGCAGTCTGGAAAATATATTCGCCCAGCTTACTTCCAATGATACCATGGGGCATGCTGCTTCCGACTTAATTCAGGCCATACATCCTTAAAGAAAATCCTCTTGAAAAAGTTACTACTCAAATTGCTTTTATTGCCCAAGGGTTATTACACCAGAATGGGGGTAAATATTGCACAACTAAGAGCTATCCTCACGGCTAAATTGCTGATGGATGATCGTAGGCCCATTCATCTGAACAGGAAAAATAAAAAAACAGAAGGAAAACCTTCGAAATATGCAGGAATTGGTCGCCTTTTTATTTCCGGGTTACTAGGTTTGGTATTGATTTTTCCCTTACTAACAAAAGCTGATGTTCTAGTTAAGATATTAATTGTCTATTCTTTTCTTATCATCATTCTTTCCATGATGCTTATATCAGAATTTACAACAGTATTGCTGGATGGGAGAGATAATCAAATCATTTTACCAAAACCCGTAAATGACCGAACATTTCTGCTTTCCCGGATATTACATCTGATTATTTTTATTTTGGATTTGGCAATTCCCATATCGATTCCAGCCATGGTTACCCTATATTTTACCAATGGCATAATGGGTATGCTGGGTTTTATGGTTATCACGCCATTTGCGGTTTTCTTTACCGTATTCCTGGTGAATCTATTTTATCTTCTCATGTTAAAATATGTATCGGTTCAAAAGTTTAAAAACATCGTTACCTATTTCCAGATAATACTGGGAATCATAATTTATGGGGGTTTTCAAATCATCCCGCGATTGATGTCAAGTGAATCTTTCAAGTCGTATCATGTCCCTGAGCAAATTTCTAGTTTGGCCATCCCTTCGTATTGGTTTGCCGCTGCTTGGGAAATTTTTCATCAAGGAATATCAGGCGCTGGATTGGTTCGAATCTCTGCCACAATTATGGCATTCATAGTACCCATACTCTCCATCTGGGCTATGGTAGTATATTTCGGACCGTCATTTAACCGTAAACTAGCTGCCATTTCTACATCAGGCTCAGAATTGGATAATCAGATGCCGGTTCAACAGGCTGTATCTACAAGCTACCCAAGCAACACTAGTGCAAAAAAATATTACCAATGGCTGTCGGATAAATTTACCCGAAGAGGGGCCGAAAAAATGGGATTTGAATTTACCTGGCTGCTAACCGCAAGAAGTCGTGATTTTAAGTTGAAAACTTATCCCGGTATGGGTTATATTTTGGTGTATGCAGTTCTCATGATATTCTCCAGAAACAAAGTTGGCTTTTCCGAATTATCATCGTCTGAAAATGCGCAAAAATTAATACTGTTGTCTTCTGTGTATATAACTATGTTTTTTATGCTGGGTGCACTTACCAATAGTAAATCATCCGATAAATATAAAGCTGCCTGGATTTTTTATATTTCACCCATTCAATTTCCCGGATCGATTATCACTGGAACGGTTAAATCGCTTTTACTAAAATTTTGTGCCCCTGTTTTTCTGCTTGTTTCTATTTTGGGCATTTGGTTATTAGGATGGATA
>CAIUKP010000269.1 GCA_903899675.1 uncultured Bacteroidota bacterium
AATTCAAGAGATTATTCGATTGCGTAGACCATCAATTAGCCAATTTTCCAACAGAAGCGATGCTAATTGCTAAAGAGAACGGGGAGTGGGTTAAACACAGTACCCAAGAAGTTGCCGATACGGTAAATGCATTGTCTTCAGGCTTATTGCAATTAGGTGTGAGCGGACATGATTTTAGTCCCGAGGGCAGTGATAAAATTGCTATCATCAGCAATAATCGTCCGGAATGGGTTTTCGCCGATCTGGCTGTTCAGCAAATTGGTGCCATTTTGGTTCCATTGTATCCTACCACCAATCCATTGGAAGTTGAATTCATTTTTAATAATGCGGCTGTTAAGTATGTGTTTGTGAGTAATCAGGAAATGTACGACAAGGTAAATGGCTTACGAAGTAAAGTGCCTTCCCTAAAAGATATTTTTGTGTTTGATGAAATTCCGAATACCCAGCATTGGAAAAGCTTATTGGTTGAGAAGGGCAGCCCCCTATTAGAGAAAGTAGCATCCATTAAAGCTTCCATACCTGCTTCTCATTTGGCAACTATTATTTATACTTCAGGAACTACGGGTACCCCTAAAGGAGTTATGTTGAGTCATAAAAACATTTATTCCAATGTGGTAATGAGTAAGGAAAGTTTCCCTTTTAAGGATGCGCCAGGAACTAAAGTGTTGAGTTTTTTACCTCTGAATCATATTTTTGAAAAAGCTTGCACTTACATCTATTTGTTCAGTGGTATCAGCATTTATTATGCTGAAAATTTAGAAACGATTGGCGATAACCTGAGAGAGGTAAAACCCGATGGCTTTACTACCGTTCCCCGCTTATTGGAAAAAGTATTTGAAAAAATTATGGCCAAGGGCAAGGAATTAACCGGCACCAAGCGCAAATTATTCTACTGGGCGGTAGATTTGGCAGATCGATACGACAATACAGAGTCGGGCGGACTCTGGTATAATATGCAACTCGCCCTGGCGAATAAGCTGATTTTTTCTAAATGGCGGGAAGCATTGGGTGGTAGGGTTTCGTTTATCATCACCGGAGGTGCTGCCTGTCAGATTAAATTACTCCGAATTTTTAATGCCGCACAAATACCCGTTTATGAGGGATATGGCCCAACCGAAAATAGTCCGGTTATAACGGTAAACCGCCAAGAGCCGGGAGGAATGAAATTTGGAACAGTAGGTCCGGTAACTGTTGGGCAGGAAGTGAAATTGGCGGAAGATGGCGAAATATGTGTGAATGGTCCGAGCGTGATGGAAGGATATTATCTCCGAACCGATTTAACGCAGGAAGTGATTATAGACGGTTGGCTGCATACGGGTGATATAGGCGTTTGGGTTGACAAGAAATTTTTAAAAATAACCGACCGCAAAAAAGAATTATTTAAAACAAGCGGGGGAAAATATGTAGCACCTCAGCCAATTGAAAATAAGTGTAAAGAGAGTCCCTTTATCGAGCAGATAATGGTGGTAGGGGCCGACAAAAAATTTGTTGGCGCCCTGATTGTTCCATCTTTTGAAACACTGCAAGATTGGATGCGCGAAAAAGGGCTATCCTTTACCACCAATGAAGATGTGGTTCATCATCCCCGTGTGTTGGAATTGTATAAGGAGATAATAGAAAGTTTTAACGGCTTCTTTAATCATGTAGAGCAAATTAAAAAATTTGAATTATTGCCCAGAGAGTGGACCATCGATTCGGGTGAAATGACGCCAAAGCTAAGTTTGAAGCGAAAAGTGGTGATGGAGAAGTATAAAGATGCGATTGAAAGGATATATTCCGAATAGTCGGGTATTATTGATTACGCTGTACCTGGGAATCCGAAAAATCGAGGTGTTTTTTTAATATATAGCACAGGTTTCTTTATTTACATGGAATAAAATTGGTAATCAAGCAAATCTTACCGAATTTAGAAACCTATTCAGCCGGCAGATTGCCCGTGGCTGAATTATATGCCTATGGATCTTGCACCTATTTTTCAACAGGTTTTTCAAACTTCAGCAACTCCCACCTTGTTGGTAGCTCATAATGGAACTGTTTTAGCCGGAAGTGATTCCCTGCAGGCTTTGTTGGGGTATTCTGCTGCCGATTTGCAAGGTAGATCTATAATAAGTTTAGTTTCTGAAAATAAGCTTGCCTGGCAGTTATTGGTGGAAAATCATCAGCCTACTTCTGTTTCCGTAATTATGCAATCTGCGGAGGGCAAAACAGAGTCGGTTTTGTTAGTGCTAACACCACTAGGGGATGCGAGCAATCCCGAACCAGTTTGGTATGTTAAATTGAATCCAGCTCCATTATCCGAATTGACTCACTCGGATTTGTTTTCGGGTCGCGGTCAATATTTAGAAAAGGTTTTGCAAACTATTACAGATGGATTTTTGGTAATCAATAAGAATGGCGATGTATTGTTTTGTAATCAGTCTGCTGCACAAATCATGCGGGTAAATTCAAGTGAAGAATTGATTGGAAAAAATATTTGGCAGCGGGTACCCGAGTTGAATATATTAAAACAATATCCAGGTTACGATTTGGTTTTTCAACAGAACCAGCCGGCTCGGTTTAAGGAATATTTTCCTGGATATAACTTTTGGATGGAGATTAGTGCTTATCCTTCTGAAGACAATGTGGTTGTTTATTTTAAGGATGTGAATGATGTGGTTAAGTTTAAAAAAATTCAAAGTTTGGAGAGGGATGTGCTGGCAATGAATGCAAATCCCTATAAAGAACTACCTGAAGTACTTGATTTTTACATTACCTCCCTGGAAAAGATGTATAATGGATTGGTGATGATGTTATGGAAAGTTGAAAATGATCGATTACTTCAATGGTCGGCCAAATCTGTTCCGGAAAGCCTTACAGCTGCATTTTCCAAGGTGGCTATTCAAGATGAGCAATATGTTTTTTCTCGGGCGGTAGCCGAAAAGAAGCGAATAGTCGCAGATCATATTTCTGCAAACGCCCATTTGGATGCACGAGCACAGCTTTTACAGGAAGCAGGTTTTGTTGCGTTGAGTGCGAGCCCCATTATCCTTTCCAGTGGGGATGTAGTGGGGGTGCTAGAAGTTTTTTATACAGAACAGCTCCACAACTTACTCGATGAGCCTAGCACAATTGAACGAACGGTTAACCTGCTGCATGTGTTATTGGAGAATAAGCTGGCACAGGAAAATATACGACTAAGCAACCAACGATACGATTTAATTACTAAGGCAACCAATGATATTATATGGGAGTGGGACATGGTTAAAGGGCTGATGATAAAAGCCAATGCCAGCTTTAGTGATTTCTTTGGTACAGAACCCGGTCAATTATCAATGTCGTTTAATGCCTGGAAAAAATTATTACATCCCGATGATTTTTATCGGGTAATCAGTAAGCGAAATCTAGCGTTGCGGAATCATGATAATCCATATTGGGAAGATGAGTTTCGTATGGTGAATTTATCGGGCAAGTACAATTATTTTTATCACAAAGCCTATATTGTTAGAAATGCTGCCGGAAAAGCCATCCGATTAATTGGGGCCACTCAAAATATCACCCGGAGAAAAGACGATGAGGCACTGATGATTGAGTTGAATAATCGGCTTAAGCAAAGAGCCGATGAGTTGGCAGCCTCTAATGTTGAGCTGGAAAGGTTTGCCTATGTGGCTTCCCATGATATGCAAGAGCCTTTGAGAATGATTACCAGCTTTTTGCAGCTCTTTAAGAAAAAATACCAAGATCAGATTGATGAAACGGCCGAGCAATACCTCCATTTTGTGATGGACGG
>CAIUKP010000270.1 GCA_903899675.1 uncultured Bacteroidota bacterium
AAACTACAAGGAGTTTAACAAGAAGCCGCGCCTAACCGTGCGGCTTCTTAGTATATACCGGCGGAAGAATCAGTAGCGTAATACCATCCTTTTATTACCTTTATCCCCATGGAAAAGAAATTGTTTTTGCTAGATGCGCTAGCGTTGATTTATCGGGCCTATTATGCCTTAATCAGAAACCCCCGTATCACCTCCCGTGGAAAAAACACCAATGCTCAGTTTGGTTTTACCAATACCCTCTTCGACCTAATACACAAAGAACATCCGACTCACTTAGCGGTTTGTTTCGACACCCATGCTCCCACCGAACGACATACCGATTTTGCAGATTACAAGGCCAATCGACAAGAGGCGCCCGAAGACTTACTCGCCTCATTGCCAGATATCAAGAAAATTATTCAGGGATTTAATATTCCCGTGGTTGAACTAGACGGATACGAGGCAGATGATGTAATTGGCACCGTTGCCTGGCAGGCTGCTGATATGGGGTATAGTGTTTATATGGTAACACCGGATAAAGACTATGGACAGCTGCTGATTCATCCACAGGTTTATATATACAAACCGCCATCATTTGGAAATGCCGAAGAAATTGTTACTGCAGAAAAGATTTGCGAAAAATGGGATATCAAGCGGGTGGAGCAGGTAGTAGATATGCTGGGGCTGATGGGCGACGCCGTAGATAATATTCCAGGAATTGCGGGCGTAGGAGAAAAAACCGCTGCTAAATTGTTGAAGGAATATGACACACTGGAAAATGTGCTGGCACATGCAGACGAAATAAAAGGAGCGCTGGGAGAAAAAGTGCGCAACGGAAAAGAGGCCGCTATCATAAGCAAAAAGCTAGCCACCATTATTACCAATGTTCCGGTTTCTTTTCATGAAGAAGATTATCGATTGAAAGAATGGAATAAAGAGTTGCTAACGGAAGTGTTTACGGAGTTGGAATTTAAAACATTGGGCAAAAGAATTTTGGGAGAGAACTTCAACGCATTTCAATCGGCCCCCAAGAGCATACAAACCGATTTGTTTGGAGATGCGGTAGCCGCCCCCGCTTCAAACAAAGAAGAAGACGCGCCATCAGAAACGGGGCAGGGCTTGTTGGCAGAGAAAAACATTCACAACACAGAACACCAGTATACGGTTGCAGCAACAGATTCAGAAATAAACGAGCTAGTTGCCTATCTGACAACACAATCGGAAATATGCTTCGATACCGAAACCACCCACCTAGATGCAAACGAAGCAGAACTGGTAGGGCTTAGTTTTTCTTGTAAAAAAGGCGAGGGCTATTATGTGCCCTGCAGCGCCAATCGGGCAACTACGCTGAATATGCTCGATAAGTTTATGGTATTGTTTAATAGGGAAGAGATTACCTGGGTGGGACATAATATTAAATACGACCTGCTGGTTTTAAAATGGTATAACATAGAAATAAAAGGAAAGATTTTTGATACCCTGCTGGCACACTACTTAATAGATCCGGAAGGGCGAAGGAGTATGGACTTGTTGAGTGCCCAGTTTTTAGGTTATGAGCCTGTGCATATTGAAGAGTTGATTGGTAAAAAAGGGAAGGGCCAGGGTAATATGCGGGATGTTGACACAGAGAAGATAAAAGAATATGCTGCGGAAGACGCCGACATAACCCTGCAGCTGAAACATAGTTTTGTACCGCTGTTGCACGCTAAAAAGGTTGAGCGTGTTTTTTTTGAAGTAGAAAATCCGCTGGTAATGGTATTAACAGATATGGAGTTTGAGGGAGTAAGGGTAGATGTAGATTTTTTAAACGACTACAGTAAGGAGTTGGAAAAGGAAGCTAAGCTGTGTGAAGAATCGGTATATCAGCAGGCGGGTGTTCGCTTTAATCTGGCATCTCCCAAACAATTGGGAGAAGTGTTATTTGAAAAACTACAAATAGATCCGAAGGCAAAGAAAACCAAAACTGGCCAGTTTGCTACAGGAGAAGATGTATTACAAAAACTGGCTCACAACAATCCAATAGTTGCCGATATTCTGGGCTTTCGAGAGCTCACCAAATTAAAGAGCACTTATGTGGATGCGCTGCCAGAAATGATCAACAGCAAAACGGGTAGGGTGCACACTTCTTATGCACAGGCAGTAGCGGTTACCGGAAGGCTCAGTAGTAATCATCCGAACTTGCAAAACATTCCAATAAGAAGTAGCAGGGGCAGAGAAATCAGAAAGGCTTTTATTCCGCGATCGGAGGGAAGGATATTGGTGAGTGCCGATTATTCGCAAATAGAGCTTCGTATTGTAGCGGCAATTAGCGGAGACCATAACATGTGTGAGGCCTTTAAAAACGGAAAAGATATTCATACAGCTACTGCGGCGCGGGTGTTTGGGGTAGCAGAAGAGGCAGTAACCAAAGAGATGCGCTATAAGGCAAAGAGTGTGAACTTTGGAATTATATATGGTCAGGGGGCTTTTGGCTTGGCAGAAAACTTAGGCGTTTCTAGAACGGAGGCGAAAGAAATCATAGACAATTATAAAAAAGAGTTTTCCGGTATTACCCAATATATGGAAGACACTATTCAGTTTGCACAGAAAAATGGATATGTAGAAACCCTGATGGGCAGAAAGCGCTGGCTGAAAGATATAGGTTCCTCTAATTTTACCGTGCGTGGGTTTGCAGAAAGAAATGCCATCAACTCTCCCATTCAAGGAACCGCAGCCGATATGATCAAACTCGCCATGATTGCTATTCACAGAGAGATGAAAGAAAAAAAGATGGCTTCGAAAATGATTTTACAGGTACACGACGAATTGGTTTTTGATGCGGTTCCTGAAGAGCTGGTTGTGCTAGAGCCCCTTATATTAAACAACATGAAGCTTGCCCTTCCGCTGCCCAACCAAGTTCCTCTCGAAGCAGAGCTGGGAACCGGAAAAAACTGGCTAGAAGCCCACTAAAAAAATCACATGCACCCAAACGAAACAATAATTAATACTTTTTATGCTGCTTTTCAGCAAAAAAACGTGGCAGAAATGAATCTTTGTTATGCTGAAAACATTGCATTCAGCGACCCTGTTTTTGGTCTGCTGCATGGGGACGAGGTTAGGGGCATGTGGGAAATGCTTTGTAAGAATGGAAAAGACCTCCAGCTGAGTTTTGGTAACATTCAACTGCTAGATGAGGAATATGCAACCTGTGATTGGGTGGCACAATATACATTTTCGCAAACCGGACGGCGCGTAGTTAATAAGATAAAAGCGCATATCCGGGTAGAAAATGGCATCATTACCGAGCACACAGACGCTTTTGATATTTACAATTGGAGCCGCCAGGCCCTGGGGATGAAGGGCTGGTTGTTTGGCTGGACGGCCTGGTTTCAAAAAAAGCTTCAACAAAAAACCCGTATTGCACTAAATAATTACATAGAAAAAAAATAAGCACTCTCTTTTTATACGCATGCTGTATTATCGCTATACCTTTGCGGAATGAACTGGAGTTTTTATTTAAAAAGCATTTGGATGATTGGCGGGCGATATTTTTTTATCGCTGGGGTGGGATTTTTTTTCGCTTATGTGTTATATAGAAATAATTGGTTCTATAAAAAAATACAAAACCGCTTTCCCGAAAACAAAGACTATCTGCGTGAGATGGGGTATTCGTTTTTAACAATTGTGATTTTTGCTACGGTTACTTATCCTTTGATTGCGGTTCCTTCCATTGCAAAATATACAACTAGATACAACGACGTTGCACAATTCGGATGGATCTATTATTTCCTGGCCTATCCGTTAATGTTTGTAATGCACGACACATATTTTTATTTTGCGCATCGGCTCATGCATAACAAAAAGCTGTTTCCTCTTTTTCATTTAGTACACCATAAATCTACCAACCCCAGTCCCTGGGCGGCCTATGCGTTTCATCCACTAGAAGCCTTGGTAGAAGTAGGCATTGTAGTTATCTTTCTATTCACCATCCCAATACACAAAACGCATTTGATGATATTTTTTCTGATGATGATTGTGTATAATGTTTATGGGCATCTGGGTTATGAATTATATCCAAAAGGGTTTCATAAAACGCAGATAGGCCGGTGGATTAATACTTCTGTAAATCACAACCAGCATCACCAATACTTTACTGGAAACTATGGCCTTTACTTTTTATTTTGGGATAGGATGCTGGGAACCATCCGCAGCGATTATGATGGCAGATTTGAAGAGGCTACACAAAGAAGCAAATAAATAATTCCTTATTTTTTCTTGAATACCGGAACGGTGCTGCAGGGCTCGCCGAAGAAAATGCTTTTGGCAAAGGGACGCAGTAAATGGGTAAGCGCAACATATACTGATTCGGGAATGGCTTTTTCGCCACAGCCTTTAACAACAATGCGCTGCTCGCTATATTTTTCAGGAGAAACGGCAGAGATATTTCGGAGGAAAAGAGATTCTAGCACTTGTTCTTCGTTTCCCTTCATAATAAAAGAAGCGACTGGCTCTAAAGAAGAAGCCACCAACATATAGGCCCAAAGAGGAATGATCGCGTCGGCAGAACAAACAATACCTACAGCGGCATCTTTATATTGTTGCCAGTCCGTATTTTGAAGGGCCAGGCGAAAATCTTTTTCTTTTAAAATAAGACCCATAAAAAGGTGATCTTTCAAATCGAACACTTTAATGTTCTCGGTAGGATAAAAATCTGCCGGATCGAGACTAACCAGTCCGCTATCTGCCACTTTATTAACCAACGGTTCGTTCATGCTTTACCTTTCGGGAACAAAATTAACGGTTTGGCCGATGGTTTTAGTTTCGGAATACGTAAAATAAAAAGCCCGGAGAAAATTTCCGGGCTTTTAGAATATCTAATAACACACATTAATTAAACTGGAAGCGATAATCCTTAATGGTGGCTGCTTTTCTCAAAGCCTCCTGGCTTCGGAAAGTTCCTGAACGGAGCATTTGCATAAGACTTTGCTTAAAAGTAGCTGGGTCTTGCATAGAGGGGCGTGCGCCAACCGCGTCGGCTTGTATAGCAAAAACCCCCGTAGTTCCTTGAATAGGAGCGCTGGTTTTTCCAAGCAGCGATTTATTAAAGGCAGCTCCCACAACTTTGGGCTCACTTCCAATGCCCGAAATAAAGGGGGCAGTGAAAGAAAGGCTGTCCGCCACTTGAATAGGTGAACCGGTGCTGGTTGTAAGCTCAGCAAGGGTTGTTCCTTTAAACTTAGTAGAAGCGATGATTGCGGCTTTCTTTTGGTTACGTACAAAATTTTCTACCAGTGGTTTCGCCTCTGCTACCGACATAGTTCCTTTTTTGTATATTCCATTAATCAGTGCCACAATAACCTGGTCTCCAATTGTAGTGGGCTCAGAAATATCACCTACGGTATTTTGATATACCCAACGAACTAGGCTGCGCGACTGCCCAAGAGTACCTACATTAAAATCGTTCTGTTTGATTTCATTCACTCCCAACAATTGCTTGTTAGATTTGGTAGCTTGATCTGAAAACTGCTTAGCGTTTTTAGCAGATGCTATAAACTGAGACGCTGCGGTTGCTGCAGCCGCTTCTGTTTCAGTGCCAGCCAAAATAGGCCTAGCTAGGTAAGCAATTTTATACGCCGGGTTTGGATTTTTTTGTCCCAACACTTCCATAAAATGGTATCCGAATTCTGTTTTCACTACACCCCGGGTACCAACAGGCTTATCAAAGGCAAAATCGTTAAAGGGAGCCACCATTTGACCCTGCGGAAAAAATTCATAAACCCCTCCCTTATCTTTGCTTCCAGGATCGTCGGAATAACGAGCACATAAAGCAGAAAAGTCTGCTCCAGTGATAATGGCGTTTTGTATACTATCGGCTAATTTCATTGCCATACTATCATTCCGAATTGCTTGTCCAGTGCGGCTATCGTTGAAAGCAATTAGAATATGACGAACTTTTGCACTATCGGGCCAAACTTTAGTGCCAATCATTTTCGCCAAAACAAAATTATTCCCATCTATATAAGGACCATAAGAATTGCCAACAGGAATTTTTACTAGGGTGTCTTTATTCGGTTGTTGGATTCTGTTCTTGCTAAAATAGCTATTATAGAAAGGTAAGGTTGTGGAGTTCTTAGCAAAGAAAGCATCCATATCCTTTGAGTTGGCGAAAGAGTCTTTCAGAGACATTAATTCATTGTATACATTCGCAGAATCGGTAGAAGAAGGGGCAGCGCTGAAAGAAACATAGGTGATATTTCTGGTTTCTTCTGGTTTCTGATATTCACTCTCGTGTTTTTTAACATAAGAAGCTATATCATCATCGGTTACTTTAACCGAACTATCGGGCATAGCTACATACGGATAGTATACGTAAGAAATATTGGCAATGTTATTATTGTCGGCTTGCTGTTTTTCTAATAACCATTTTGGAATATAAGAAGATTGCAATAACAAGGATTGATATTTGATGCGAAGCGCTTTTTCTACGGTGGGAACAACGTATACTGTGTTCACCATTCTTGTTTGATCAGAGTTTTTGCTCTTCTTCATATTCGCAATAGCCTGCCGAGCATCGTTCTCGCGGAAAAGGCCGGTCGTTGGGTCTGTAAATTCTTGTTTTAAGGGAGAATTTGGTCCGAACAAAATATCAGACAATTCTTTAGGAGAAACCATTAGGCCTAAATGATCATATTGCTCTTTTAGTAAAAGTTGCTCAACCTCCTGGTTCCACAATTGGCCCATTAATTCTTCGCGGGGCCCTTCTTGACCAGCCGCCAGTTTTTCTAGGTCGTTTAATTTTTCATCAAAGGCTACTCTTTCAATTTTAGTCCCGTTAACCTCTCCTAAAACTGTAGTATTATTGAAAAGGCCTCCTCCTTGACGAACACCATCCTGTAAAATAAAGGCAATTAACGCCAAAGCAATAATGCCAAACATAATCCAGGCACCTTTGTCACGAATTCGTTGAATAATAGACATAATAAAATATTATAATTTAACTTATTCCTGTTCAATCAGGAGGGCAAAAATAGGGTATTCAGCCATTCGAACAAAGGGAAGATAAAAAGGCAGAAAAATGAGAGGAATTAGAAAAAGACAGGGGGCTAGAAAGCAGCAGAAAAAACTAATCCACATTGGTGAGTGAAGAATGCAAAAAAACGGTGGAAAAACGAGCAAATAGTTTAGAAATTTGGGGAATAAAAAGGGATAAATAGAATTAAAAAGAGAAATAAGAAGAAAGGAGATAAATTTTACTGCCCCTTTTCCCCCTTAATTAACAGTGCGCAGGGTGTGAATTGTAATTTCTTACTTGTGCAAGAAAAAATTAACAGGTTGTTGAAAATTGGGAAAATCCTAAGCCGGTAATAGGTTTCTAAAGTGTATAACTATGTTAATTACAGTGAATATCCGGAAATGTTGTAGGTGAATAACTAAGTTATGCACTAATCCACAGGCGTAATAGTAATAGGTTTAGTTACAAATCCTTTTTATTATATAATACTACGGTGTTTATCCACTTTTTTTTGAGAAGATTTCTAGCAGAAAGCGTTTAGTTTTACAGGAATAAAATAAGGTACATGGTTACTGATCAAACATTACTGCCCGAGGCGGGATTTTTAGAAAAAGAGATAGATCCCTCCTTGGATCTGTTTGCAGAAATTGAAAAATTAAAAAAACAAAAAAATGCGGTTATTCTAGCCCATTATTATCAAGAGCCGGATATACAGGATGTGGCTGATTTTATTGGCGATAGTTTAGGATTGGCCCAAAAAGCGGCCAAAACAGAGGCAGACATTATTTTATTTGCGGGCGTTCATTTTATGGCCGAAACGGCCAAAATTCTAAACCCTTCCAAAAAAGTGATTGTTCCAGATTGGAAAGCGGGCTGTTCACTGGCTGATAGTGCCCCCCCAGAATTATTTAGGCAGTTCAGGGCAAAACACCCAGATCATTTAGTGATTTCTTATATCAACTGCACCGCAGAAATTAAAGCCCAAAGTGATATTATTTGTACCAGCAGTAATGCCCTGGCTGTAATTGAAAGCGTTCCCGAAGATCAACCAATCTTATTTGCTCCGGATAAAAATCTCGGGGCATATTTGAATAAGAAAACTGGGCGAGATATGTTGCTGTGGAATGGTGCCTGCATGGTACATGAAATATTCAGCCGAGAAAAAATTATTCGTTTACAACACCGTCATCCCGAAGCTTTGTTAATTGCTCATCCCGAATGTGAAGAGGCTGTGTTAGCCTTGGCTGATTATATTGGCAGTACCACACAATTATTACAGTTTTCTCAATCCTCTGCCAATAATAGTTTTATAGTAGCCACTGAGTCGGGAATTTTACACCAGATGCAAAAATTATCGCCCGAAAAAACATTTATTCCGGCCCCGCCCAATAATTTATGTGCGTGTAATGATTGTCCCCATATGAAATTAAACACCCTAGAAAAAGTATATCTCTGCCTACAATATGAAATCCCAGAAATTCAGATGGAAGAAAGCTTGCGATTAGCAGCCAAAATTCCTATGGACAGAATGATGGAAATCAGCAGAAAAGCTGGCTTGGTTGGATAAGGAAGCAATAAAAAATTAAAAGAAAAAATATGAAAAAATTATTCTTTTTACCGGTTTATTTTATTTCTATCTCTCTTTTTGCTCAACCCATGAATGAAAAAGCAATTGATTCTTTTGTAGAAAAAGTGATGAAGTCATTTGATGTTCCTGGCATTGCAGTGGGTATTGTAAAAGATGGCAAGCTGATACATGCCAGAGGGTATGGTTTTCGATCCTTAGCTAATAAGTTGCCCACAACCGAGCACACGTTATTCGGAATTGCCTCTAATAGTAAAGCCTTTACAGCAGCAGCTTTGGGAATATTGGTTGATCAGGGAAAAATATCCTGGAATGATAAAGTACGAGATTATATTCCTGAATTTAAATTATATGATCCCTATGTTACGGAACACTTTACCATTAAAGATTTATTAACGCACAGAAGCGGATTGGGATTAG
>CAIUKP010000271.1 GCA_903899675.1 uncultured Bacteroidota bacterium
CGGAATAATCCCCAATTCGGCCTCCAATGTATAACCCCCGCAATTTGGAGATAAGCAAGGTAATATATTTCTTTCCTTGTCAAGACGCTTTGAAGTTATCCAATTAAGTTTATGTATACGATAAAGTTCCGAAAGGAGTTTTTCTCTATTATTCATGTTTTCGGACAAATCAATAATAGAGAAAACTCCTAGCTCCTCTAGGGCATTTAATTTTCGAAACTCTTGAGCAACGATGGATTCTGCTGAGGCTACATAGCCTAAGATTTCCCCCCTCTTATTCACACTTAAAAAAAGTAGCCTGTCTGGTAATCTTTGGGTCATTAATTCTGAGGGAGCATTTTCACAATTCGCCAAAAAGCCAGAAAATCTAACCTCAGGATATTTTGGATATAAAATAAGCTGTGCCTTTGGAGCCGGGAATACGTTTCCGTCATCACTCAGCCAACAAAAATTAACTTCAGCTTTAAAACGTTCTCTATTCCAATCTCCGGCTTCTTCCGATTTGATATTAGAAATCGGCAAAATATTTAGAATTTCAAAACTTCCTCCAAAATAGACTTGATTTTTGGAGTTATCATTAGGAGAAAGTCTCTTAATATAAAGCTTTTGGCAGCTGTTATCTCCAAATAATTTTTTAATGTTTTGAAGATTCATTGATCTGTTGTAAAGATTTTACTAATTGCTTTCCAACTGCTTGAATTAGAGGGACTGTTACTGAGTTGCCAAACTGTTTGTAGGCTTGGTTATCTGAAACCGGTATGATAAAATCATTTGGGAATCCTTGCAGTCTTGCACATTCTCTTGGGGTCAATCTCCGTGGATTAATCCCTTTTTGTGGAATTAAAATTTCAGAACCGTCCTTGTAGTACCTTGCAGAAATGGTTCTCGAAATTCCTTCGAGATCTGTTAGGCCAAATCCAAAGCCATTTCCCTGAGCTTTGTGTTTGGCGGCATACATTTGCAAATAAGCCCAAAGCTTATCAGAGAGAGTATATTTTGGGTCAATTTTTTTATCAAGAATATCTTTAATTTTTGCTGTTGCCTTGGGTAATGTTGGAAATTGAAAATTCTCTTTCCCCTTGAATACTTTATTATTAAAACCTACTATGATAATTCTTTCCCTGTGTTGGGGCACAAAATATTTGCCATCTAAAACTTGGTAGTGAATTGAATATCCCAATTCGGTCAGGGTGTTTTTTATAACCTTAAACGTATTTCCTTTATCATGTGATACGAGATTTTTTACATTCTCGAGCATAAAAGCATTAGGCCGCTTTTGCTCCAAAATTCGTGCAATATCAAAAAAAAGGGTTCCCTGTGTTTCGTCTAAAAATCCATGCTTGCGTCCTAAAGCATTTTTTTTGGATACCCCGGCAATGGAAAATGGTTGACACGGAAATCCTGCTAACAAAACATCATGTTCAGGGATGATATTTTCATTAATCTTAGTTATGTCTCCAAAAGGAACTTCTCCAAAATTCGCTTCATAGGTTTTTTTTGCGAAGTTGTTCCACTCACTTGTAAATACACATTTCCCACCCAAGTTTTGATACGCGAGCCGAATCCCGCCAATGCCTGCAAATAAATCGATGAATTTAAATTTGGGATTCAGTTTTGGAGGAAATGGAATATCAAATTTTAGAGGGATGTAAAGTTGATCAGGTTCCTCAATATTATATAAAATTTCTTCCTTCAAGTATTTTATGCCATCATTTTTGAAGTAATTAGAAATTCCATTTTGTTGGTTTTGCCAAAAATGAGTTAGTTGGGCAAAGCCATCATTAAGATGTTTGTCTATATTAATGTTTAAATCCTTCTTAATCTTGCTATATGTTGCCATTTGGTAAAAATAACGTTTCCCTTATTGGGTTAACTCATTTTGCTAAAAAATTTCGTAACTATTCACTTTAAAATCACAAAACGGATTAGAACCAGTTTTGTGAACCCTTTTGCTATTCTTTTTGATGC
>CAIUKP010000272.1 GCA_903899675.1 uncultured Bacteroidota bacterium
ATGCTGGCGGGGATTGCATTCATTGCTGGAACTTCTTGTTCAAAGGATTTTTCAGGAGAATTTACACAATACCCTAATAACCCGTTGAATGATACGATTTGGACTGCCAATGTAAAACCAACCGATGCGGTAAATACGATTGTAACAGATTTAATGCCCGCTTTTGAAAAAGAAACCCTCAATTTAGAAAATACCCTTAGCGAAATAAAAGTAGGTGGCAGTGATAGCTTTCGCATTTCATTTGGAAAAGATATTTTTACCTCCGTTGAAAATGGGGTAGTTACTCCAGTAAAACCCGAAGGAACTGCTGAAATTCAGATTTTTCGTATCAGAAGAACGGGTGATCTGATAAAGTGCATGCGCTCCACCCAATTAAATAATGGATTGACTAATAGTTTGACCGAAACTGTTGGCGGTTTCTTTATCAAGGTACTAAAAGATGGCAAAGAATTGAGTATTAAAGACGGTGCAAAATATCAGTTAAAATGGATTGAAACTGGTACCGTAAATACAAAGGAAAATTTGCGTAGATTTTATGCAAAAGAATCCAGTCCTGCTCCTGATTACAATGTAACGGATGTAAACTTCGAATGGAAGCCGGATATGATAGATCAATCCGAGATAAAGCCTGAGCCGGGATGGGGTACTGGTAACTTTCGATACAGTTTTTATCCTACGAACTTAACCAGTTTGCGTTGGGTAAGTTTGCAGAGAGAAGTAGGAAGTCCCAGCAGCAAGATTAGGTTAACTACCTTTTTTCCACCCAATTTTACCAATAAAAATACTGCCGTTTTTGCCTGCTATAAAAATCAGAAAACAGTGGTTAGGCTCAATTTTGATTATGCATCCCGTTCCTTTAATACCGACCTATTACCACCGGGTGCTGAAATTAAAATCATTTCTATTTCAAAAATTGGGAGCAATTATTATCTGAGTGAAAAAGCGGTGAGCAACTTAATCTCCTCTATTTGTATAATTAAATTGGAGCCCGAAAAAATTTCTTTAGCAAAATTACAAGCCTATCTGGATGAGCAGTAAACTTATTCGAAAAATAAAAGACGGGGGTCTTTGTAAAGGTTACCAAAGCGGTAGCCTTTTTTTTACTTGAAATCGAATAAAGTAGCCGTAAAAATAGCTTTCTCCCGCTTCTTAAAAACTACATCCCAGTTTCCCTTATAGCGTAATATCTTCGGCACGATCCACTGCTTATACCGCGTCATTTCTACTTCCATACTTACATCAAAATCATATACTCCTGCTTTATAACTGAGTGAGTAATTTCTTGCAAGCACTTCCATTGTTTTCATATCGAACCAGGTTACCATCCGGTCTACCACCACCCGGTCGTTCTTGAGAGATCCCAGATTTTCTTTGGGGGTAATGGAAAAAATATACACCAGGTTGCCCCTTAATTCTTCTACATCCAGGCGATAGTCGTACAGTTCATGGGCAGCCTCATCGTACAAATCGAGCTTATCCCCAATAAACGGAATTCCTGGAATTTTTTTTCCTGGATTAAAGAACAGCATTTTCAATTGTTCTTTGTGCTTTTCCATTCCCTTTTTTCCGGAGGCTTGAAGGGTGCGCCCTTTTACCCAATTATTTTCTCCGCAAATGGTGTCTTTGGTAAAAAACAGCGAGCCATATAATTCGGCGGTGAGGTAATTGGGTTGTTGCTTACTATTGTAAAAATCGCCGGTTGTTTGCTCTTCCAATACTTCCATATATCGGCAGTTGCCCACCCGATGCTGGCGGGTTTTACTGAACAAAGAAGCTTTCACTTTATCCTGCTTATCTAGCAGTTGAATATCATTGTAAGAACTGAATCCGATGATGTGCAGATTTCTGAAAGCCTTATAGAAAGTGGTATCCTCTTGAATGGTGGCTAAAATAGCTTTGTAGTCGAAATTATTTCGAACCACTACTTCAGCCAGGGTGAAGGCTTGTTGATTGACTATTACTGAAGTGTCCTGCGCATACAGGATGGAAGTGTTGATGTATATCAATAAAAAGAGTACATATTTCATTACCCCGGGAATATCATTTTGTAATCAACTTTAATCTTACCCTTACTGATGTCTTTCAATTTACCCTGCATCAATTTTCTGCGAAATGGTTTTAAATAATCGATAAACAATTTCCCTTCAATATGATCGTATTCGTGCAGAATTACGCGGGCGGTAATACCCTTATAAGTTTCCGTATGCTGAACAAAATTTTCATCAGCATAGCTAATGGTCACTTCTTCCGGACGATAAATATCTTCCCGAATTTTGGGTATACTCAAGCATCCTTCATTATAAGCCCATTCATCTCCGGCGAGTGCTTCTACTTTGGCATTAATAAACACCTTCTTTATTCCGGGGCCTTGCGACAACAGATGCTTTTCGGATTCTTCTAAGTGATCGAATATTTGGGCACTATCGATTACGAACAACCGGATGTCTTTATTGATTTGCGGAGCTGCCAGCCCTACCCCATTGCTCTCATACATGGTTTCCCACATATCAGCGATAAGGGTAGCTAGTCCGGGATAATCGGGTGAAATATGCTTACCTACTTTTCTTAAAATCGGGTCGCCATAGGCTACAATTGGAAAAATCATGCGTTGAAATTGACCGCAAAGGTACGAAAAACCCGGGATTGGTTGTGGGAGGGGGAAATGGACTAGTTTTTAGCTGCCAGGTATTCTTGTAACATAATGGCGGCGGCTATTTGGTCGATCTGGCCTTTTTCTCTGCGTTGTTTCTTTTTCATACCCATTTCCAGCATCGCCCTGCCAGCTAATTTAGAGGTAAACCGTTCATCTACCCGTTCAACGGGCAGCTGGGGAAACTCTTTGTTTAGGCGCTTGATGGCTGCTTCTACCAGTGGGGTGGCGTGGGTGGGAGAATCATCTAAATTCAGGGGATGGCCAATCAGAATCCGTTCTACTTCTTCTTGTTTCAGATAACTTTTTAAAAAAACAAACAACAGATGGGTTTCTACCGTTTGCAATGCCGTAGCAATAATCTGCAACGGATCCGTTACCGCAATGCCGGTTCGCTTTCCTCCATAATCTATACATAGTATTCTTGCCAATGAGATCGATTTATCGGTTCCACAAAATATCCGTAACTACCAATACGCCAAAGATAATGCTGGCAATGCCGTTGGAAGTCATAAAAGCTCGGTTCACCCTACTTAAATCTGTTGGAGAAACAAGGGTATGCTGATAGATTAACATCCCCACAAAAACGAGGGAAGCCAATAGATACCAAACATGAAATCCACCCAACCACCCTGCACAGAATATGCAGATAGCACTGATCAGATGCAGGCCACGAGAAACCTGCAATGCCCGGGCTTTTCCTAACCAAACCGGAATGGAATGGAGGTTATGTTGTTTATCAAATGCTTCATCCTGCAAAGCGTAAATAATATCGAAACCCCCTACCCATGCTACTACTGCGAAGGAAAAAAGTATCGGCAACCAGGCAAATGCACCCACTACCGCCAAATAAGCACCAATAGGCGCCAGTGACAATCCAACCCCCAAAACCAGGTGACAAAGGGGGGTAAATCGTTTGGTATAACTATAAAATAATATCACGCCCAACGCTACAGGAGAAAGCCAGCAACAGAGGGGGTTAATGAAATAAGTGAATAAAACAAAAAACGCACAATTGAATAATACAAACCTAAGTGCGCTGGAAGGAGCAATTAGTCCGGCCGGTATTTCCCGCAAAGCTGTTCTGGGATTTTGGGCATCAAAAAAACGATCGAGATAGCGGTTAAAAGCCATGGCGGCACTACGGGCGGTTATCATACAGCCAAGCACCAGTAAAAACAATATCCCTATATTTTTTTCGGAACCGGAACCGGTATTTTGTTTGGCGGCCCATCCAAGGGTAAATCCAATGATAGCAAAGGGAAGGGCAAAAATTGTATGAGAAAAAGTAACCAGTTGTAAATATTTACGCAATGTTTTCATGAAGGGGATCATTACAAGGATAACAATTATTCTGCTAACAAACTGAGTTGATTTCGGGTGATTTCCCATAAAACAATGCCGGCAGCGATGGATACATTCAGCGAATGCTTCATGCCCCACTGCGGAATTTCAATACTACCATCGCAAAGTAAAAGCGTAGCATCTTTTACGCCTTCTACCTCATTGCCAAAAATCAGGGCTAGTCCTTGTTCGGCATCCGGCATTTGCTGAAGCGGAATGCTGGCATTGGTTTGCTCAACCGCCCAAACGGAATAATTCCGGTTTCTGGCAGCGGCAACTGCTGCTTCTGTGGTAGCAAAATATTGCCAGGCAACTGTTTCGGTAGCACCCAGAGCTGTTTTATGTATATCGCGGTGAGGAGGTTGTGGGGTATAGCCGCATAAAAAGATGGCTTCCACCAAAAAAGCATCGGCAGTTCTAAAAACACTGCCCACATTATGCATACTTCGAATATGATCGAGGATTAAAATCACCGGATTTTTGGCAGCCTCTCGAAAATCCTCGGGAGACAGGCGGTTTAGCTCCTGCATATTCAGTTTACGCATGGTGCAAAGGTACATTCATCCATTCATACATCAACTTGGGTAATCTGCGTGAAATTGGCTAATTTATGCCAACAATTAACCCCTACACCATGAAAAAAACACTATCCAGCCTCGTACTGGTACTTATCACTACCGCCGTTTTGGCGCAAACAGAAAAAGTAGATCTCTCCGTTATACAGCAAATCAGAAAGGAGGGATTAGACAATTCTCAGGTAATGGATATTGCCTTTCAATTAACCGATGTTAATGGCAACCGACTTACCAATTCACCCGGGTATATGCGGGCTGCGAATTTCGCCTCCAGTAAACTAAGCGCCTGGGGATTACAAAACGTAGCCATCGACCCCTGGGGTGAATTTGGAAAAGGCTGGGAATTAGAAAAATGTTATCTCGCACTAAAAACACCTTATTATAAAAACCTGCTGGCTTATCCAAAAACATGGACTTCCGGAACACGCGGATCCAAAACTGCTGAGTTACTGGTGATAGCTGCCAAAGACACCATCGAGTTAGAAAAATATCGCGGTCAGCTAAAGGGAAAAATACTGATATTAGACCAAGCCATAGTGTATAAGCATTCTTTTAAAGCGGATGCCGTGCGGTATTCGGATGCAGAATTACAAGCCATGGCTGCTGCCCAGCCTACCCCTCCGCGCGCAGCGCCCAACCCGAATGATACAGCTGCCGCCAGAAGAATGCGGGAACAAGCACAGGCAAGGGGTGGTGGTTCTCAGCGGTTGATTGCTCTACTAAAAGATATGGCCCGTGCAGAAGGCGCAATTGCCATTGTAAGCAATGGGAGTGCCAGAAGCCATGATGGAACCATTTTTGCTCAAGGTGGCGGAGCTTACAAAGCATCCGATCCCGAAAATTTTCTGGATATGGTTTTGGGGGTGGAAGATTATAATACGCTGTTGAGACTGGCAAAAGCGGGTATACCGGTTTCTATGGAAGCGGATGTAAAAACCAAATTCTACAATAAAGATGTTCAGGGATACAATGTGATAGGAGAAATTGCAGGAACGGATCCTCTATTAAAAAATGAAATAGTAATGATAGGCGCCCATTTAGATTCTTGGCAAACAGGAACGGGGGCTACCGACAATGCTTCCGGTTCCGCCGTTATGATGGAAGTAATGCGGATTTTAAAAACGCTGAATATTTCTACCCGCAGAACCATCCGAATTGGTTTATGGAGTGGCGAAGAGCAGGGATTATTGGGTTCGAGAGGTTATGTGAAAAAAACTTTTGCCGACCCCGCAACCATGCAGTTATTACCCGAACATGAAAAATTATCGGGTTATTTTAATATCGACAATGGCACGGGTAAAATCAGGGGTATCTACTTGCAGGGCAATGAGGCTTGCCGAGCGATTTTTACCCAATGGCTGGCCCCTTTTGCCGATTTAGGGGCTACCACGGTAACCATCAGCAATACGGGGGGAACCGATCACCAGTCGTTCGATGGAGTGGGGTTGCCCGGATTTCAATTTATTCAAGACCCTATTGAATACGATACCCGCACCCATCATAGTAATATGGATGTGTACGATCATCTGCTGCCAGACGATCTGAAGCAAATTGCTACCATTGTAGCAGGATTTGTTTACCAAACTGCCCAAAGAGACGAGAAACTACCGCGCAAAACACTTCCCAAGCCCCGACCAGCGGGTGGCATGGGATTCTAGTATTGTTTTCCACATCTGCGGGAGAATACGGGGCTTTGCCTTGGCATGAATTATATTTGTTGCCATGGCAAAAGGAGCAGGAGATACCCCTTTAATGATGCAGCATCGGGCAATTAAACAAAAATATCCCGATGCGGTATTGTTATTTCGGGTAGGCGATTTTTATGAAACTTTTGGAGAAGATGCAATCATATCGGCTCGGGTATTGGGTATTACACTAACGAAGAGAAATAATGGTGCCGCCTCCTCGAGCGAACTGGCGGGATTTCCATACCATGCCCTTGACACCTATTTACATAAATTGGTAAAAGCCGGCTATCGGGTGGCCATCTGCGATCAGCTGGAAGATCCAAAAATGGTGAAAGGCATCGTGAAACGCGGTGTTACTGAAATGGTAACCCCGGGTATTGCCACGCACGATAAGTTACTGGAGCATAACAACAATAATTTTTTAGCTGCCATTCATTTTGATGAAGAACAACATGGTATTGCTTTTCTGGATATTACCACCGGAGAATTTTTAGTGGCAGAAGGAAACCAGGAATACATCGACAAACTGTTGCAAAGTTTACAACCCGCTGAAGTGTTATTTCAGCGCAATCAGCAAAAAAGGTTCAAAGATATTTTTGGCAATCAGTTTTATACTTACACACTAGAAAGTTGGATTTTTGAAGAAGCATTTGCAAGAGAAAGTTTACTCAAACAGTTTCAAACCCACTCCCTCAAAGGTTTTGGAATTGATACTGCCAACAGAGGCATCATTGCAGCCGGTGCCATATTGTATTACCTGAAAGAAACCGAACATCCTAATCTGCAACACCTCACTTCCATTCAAAGGATGGAGCGGGATGATTTTTTATGGATGGATCGCTTTACCATTAGAAATTTAGAGTTATTACCGGTGCAGGAAGGTGCTCATGCTCTGTTGAAAGTGTTGGATAACACCGTAAATCCCATGGGCAGTCGATTGCTGAAAAGATGGATGTTATTTCCTTTGCGCAATCAAACCAGTATTCAGGAAAGACTAGATGCAGTAGCATTTTTAATAAAAGAAACGGATTTACGTAAACAACTGATTGCTGCTATAAAGGCTTGTGGCGATATAGAAAGATTAAGCGGAAAAATTCCCGCCAAAAAAATCGGTCCCAGAGAAGTACAACAACTCAGTAAGGGACTACAGCAAACCACCCAGATCAAGCAAGCTTGTATGACTGCGGATCAACCACTGCTGCAAAAATTAGGAGACGCGTTAAATGGTTGTCAGCTGATAGTAGATAAAATTCAGGCAACCCTTGCAGATCCTGCCCCAGCCACTGCCCAAAAGGGAGGCATGATTCGGGAAGGATTGGATGCTGAATTAGATCAACTGAGGGCCATAGCCCATGGAGGAAAAGAATACCTGCACCAGATTCAACAACAGGAATCAGAAAAAACGGGTATCAGCTCATTAAAGATAAACTATAACCAGGTTTTTGGCTATTATTTAGAAGTTACCCATGCCCATAAACATAAGGTTCCGGAAAACTGGATTCGCAAGCAAACCCTGGTAAATGCAGAAAGATATATTACCCCGGAATTAAAGGAGTACGAAGAAAAAATCATGGGAGCGGAGGAAAAAATATTGGCGATTGAAGTGCGCATATATGATGAATTGATGAATGATTTGCAATTGTACATCGCTCCTTTGCAGGTAAATGGAAATGTGCTGGCCACATTGGATTGTTTGGGATGTTTTGCAGAAAATGCCCTGCAGTTTCAATACCATTTGCCGCAGGTGCATGTAGGGTTTGAGCTGATACTGGAAGAAAGCCGACATCCGGTGATTGAGCGTTATTTACCACCGGGTGAAATGTATGTGGCCAATGACATTCAACTCAACCCCAGCCAAACGCAAATCATTATTTTAACGGGTCCGAATATGAGTGGTAAAAGTGCTTTGCTGCGCCAAACCGCTTTGATAACATTGATGGCACATATGGGAAGTTTTGTGCCTGCCCGAAAAGCTTTTATTCCTCTAACGGATAAAATATTTACCCGCGTGGGTGCGAGTGATAATTTAAGTGGGGGCGAATCTACTTTTATGGTAGAGATGAATGAAACGGCCAGCATCATCAATAATATATCTAACCGAAGTTTGGTATTGCTAGATGAAATTGGCCGTGGTACTTCTACCTATGATGGCATTTCTATTGCCTGGAGTATGGTAGAATTTTTACAGCAATCTGCCGCACAACCCAAAACTTTGTTCGCCACCCATTATCACGAATTGAACGAGTTAGAGCATACCTGTGAACGGGTACATAATTATCACATTACGCATAAGGAGGTAGGCAATAAAATTATTTTCCTTAGAAAGTTAGCAAAAGGGGGAAGTACTCACAGCTTTGGTATACATGTAGCCCGTATGGCGGGAATGCCGCCGGGTTTAATAGCGCGTGCTAATGAAATATTGCTGCTACTCGAAAACAAGCAGGGCGCAGGCGAAGGAGATATACTGGTTACAACTCAATCATCCATGGCAAGACAGGTAAAACAATTGAAAGGTCCCCAAATGCAGTTATCCATTTTTGATGCCCATACCCAAACTTTTGAAACTATTCGCAAGCTGCTTACTGAACTGGATATTAATCGGCTTACCCCAGTGGAAGCCATGATGAAGTTGAATGAAATAAAAAACATGATTCAATAAAAAATTCTATGCAACAGTACTTAGCGGGCATCTCTCTGGTGGTGAATGACTACGATGAAGCCATTGATTTTTATACCCGTAAATTATCCTTTACGTTATTGGAAGATACGCGAATGAGTGATACCAAACGATGGGTAGTAATTGCGCCACCGGGATCTACAGGGTGTACCCTCCTATTGGCCAAAGCTGCCAATGATGCGCAAAAAGCGGCAGTGGGCAATCAAACGGGTGGAAGGGTTTTTTTGTTTTTACATACCGATAATTTTGATAGAGATTATAATCAGATGCAGCAAGCCGGTATTGAATTTATGGAATCTCCGCGACAGGAAGCGTATGGGAAGGTGGTGGTATTTGCAGATTTGTATGGCAATAGATGGGATTTTATAGAACCCCAAAAAACACTTTAAAACAATTATATGTTCAGAAAATTATTGCGATTATTCGGATGGTTACTGGGAAGCATATTGGTATTGTTGATTTTATTGGGCATTGTTTTTTACCAGAAAGACCAGTCGCCAGAAGAAGTATATAAAAAATATGCCCTTGCTAGCTCACAGCAAATTGCACTTGGGGGCGTTCAATTGCACTATAGTGATGAGGGCAATCGTTTAGACAGTACCCCCCTCCTACTGATTCATGGAACTTCCTCTTCCTTAAGAACCTGGGATGGGGTAACTGCTCAATTAAAAAAACAATATCGGATTATCCGATTCGATTTGCCGGGATTTGGATTAACCGGACCGAATCCGAATCGCGACTATTCAACCAGCTACTATAATCAGGTAATTGATTCTTTGCTTACGGCTTTACATGTTTCACGGGTAATTATTGTAGGTAATTCCTTGGGAGGAGCGATAGCTACCCAATATGCCATCTATCAGCCTGCCAAAGTGCGGGGTTTAGTATTGGTGGACGCGGCGGGACTACCTCCTGCAAAAAAAACAACGGGTGCGATAGGATTTAAGTTGGCACAAATGCCGGTTATCAATCAATTGCTTACCATAATTACTCCGCGGGTATTGGTGAAGAAGAGTTTGCAAGATGCTTACGGAGATATCGGAAAGGTAACGGATAGTTTAACTACTCAATACTTTGATATGCTCACGCGCGAGGGAAATAGAAAAGCATTGGTAGACAGAATGCGGCAGGGATGGCAGGAAAAGAATAGCGATTTTTTATCGAATGTTCAAGCACCTACTTTAATTGTATGGGGTAGCAAAGACCGGCTGATTCCGGTAGAAAATGCAGCTTTATTTCAGCAAAAAATTAAAAATAGTCAGGTACATATTTGGGATAATTTGGGGCATGTGCCAATGGAGGAAGATCCCACTGCTTTTTCGGATATACTAAGTAAATGGGTAATGCAATTAAAATAAAAGAATAATCTGTACCCTCTATTCAGTAAGATTAGCCATAGCTGAAAATAAAGGGGAACAAGAAAACCACTATGGCTGCCCAAATACTATAAACAGGAAACCAACCCACCATAGCTGCTTCCACTTTTAATGTACTGTTATTCAGTCTTAAGCTTTTTACCAATTGATAAGACAAAAAAGCCAGATGTAAAAAAATCAGCAGATTTGCGCCCAGCACTGCTACCCGGTTAGGAGTAAAACCGAAACTAGATAAGCGAAAAATGATGGCAGATAAAGCTATTCCATTCGCGAGTAAAGCCACTGCTGAAAGGATGGTTTGCAAATAATGTAAAATGGAACGGTGGTGCTGGCGGGAGCTGGTAAGGGAAAAGAAAATGATTGCCATAACGCCTATTAATACCAGATTAAAAATCATCAGAAAATTTCTGTCGTTATAAATATTTTTTGAAGAAAATGCCAATGTGAGCAGAAAAACGAATAGTGTACATAAAACAATCGGAGTGAAAAAACCAGCAATTAGGGGAGAAATCCGGTTAACCAGTTGAGGATTATTTAGCACCAGATAGGTAGCAATCATTGGAAAAGCGGCTAGTACCCAAACCAGTACATATTTTTGGTAGAAACTTGCGAGATTAATGCCAATTATTTCGAACAATGCTACTGAAATGGCGGTAAAAAGAAAGGCTGACAAAACCATGATAGCCGAAATTACCAGCCAATTGCCATTGTGTTGTAAATACTGAATAGTTCCACTTATTTTTTTTATAGAGGCCCCGGTAAAAATAAAACCAGCAAGTGTCCATAAAAAAAATAGCAAATGAATTGAGCTCAGCTGACCTGTTTGGCTGATGGAATAATAGGGTATAAGATTAACAAATACAGCCGCAAAAACTATTAGCAACCCAGGTAAAACTAATTGACGAATGGAAACTTCTTTTTTGATGGCAAAATAAACCAGTAAAGCCGGAAATACAATGAATGGGATATTTCTGGTAAAGAATTCTTCTGTACTCCAGTTAAACCAAAAAGGTAACTGAGCAATACACCCACTTACAAAAGC